>DATIWA010000692.1:0-5035 GCA_035465515.1 Candidatus Limnocylindrales bacterium
TTGCCATCACGTTCAATGATGGTGGCTTTGATCTCACCCACCTTTTCGTTCAGCAGGATCTCATGAGGCAGCTTGCCGTCCACGATCTGCTGCCGGATCTCCGGCACGCACTTGGGGCAGAGCGAGTCCGTGCTCCGCGGCCAGCCAAGCGGCGGCTTGGTTTTCTCCCACGATTTCAGCAGCGGCTTGTCAGACCACTTGGGAGTGAAGGCCGGCGCAGGCTTAATCGAGTTGAGCCGGTCAAAAACGCTCCAGGCCCCTCGGGCAGCGTAGGTAAAAAGCTTCTCGGCATACTTTACTGGCTTGTGCATGGTGGTAATTGCCTCTCCTCAGTTGCGCCCTCTGGGCGCGTCAACAAGCTGCTATCGTTGAGAAAATAGAACGAGATAATATCTACTCTATGGTATTGAGGGAGACAGAGAAGTATTAAGAAGGATTCTGTGAACGGCTGTAAATTGGCAGCAAGCGGTTCCCTTGCGCATTAAACGGGAGCCCGAATCCGGAGCTAAGTCGTTGGATTTAAAGATAGTTTTCCGTTCCGCAGAGTGGCGGATTAGGATTCAAAGAATGCGGTCTCGGCGATGCTAGAATCAGCCTTGGCCGGGAGATCACTGATGGAACCTGTCCGCACCGGGCTACGGAACATTATGAGCGAACTGTTGCGGACTCGCCCCGTGCAAGAAGCCGTGATTCTTGCCTGGCCTCTGGTCTGTGGCAAAGAAGTGGCGGCCCGGACACAGGCATTGAGTTTTTCTGAAGGGAACCTCACTGTCCAGGTTGATGACCGCAAATGGCAGAAACAGCTTGGTGCATTTGTTCACAGATATGTACGAGCATGTAAGGAGCTGCTGGGGCCGGTGGTGCAGGCGATCAGGTTCAAGGTTGAGCAGCCGGCAGGGCAGAGCGGCGAGACAGGGTGAAAGTAACACCACAAGACGTTCATTACGTAGCTGAACTGGCAAACCTGGAACTCACAGAGCAGGAGCGCGGCCGCATGGTCGCCGATCTCAATTCAATTCTGGAATACATTGACCGCCTGAATCAGTTGGACACCGGCAATGTTCCGCCCATGGCCCAGGTTTTTGGCGGTGGCGCTGCTTTCCCCTGGCGCGAAGACGAATTGAGGCCCTCATTGCCGCGTAGCGAGGTGATGAAGGAAGCTCCCGGCAGCGATGGCGAGTTCTTCAAAGTGCCAAAAGTCATTGAGAGATAGCAACCGGGAATCAGGCCGCACGAGATAAGCCCTACTCTGAATCATGGACATCGGTACCCTTACCGTCGCTTCCACCCGCACCGCGATCGCGGAAAAGCAGTTCACCGCCCGCCGCCTTGTCGAAGAATTTTACGGCAAGATTGAGGCGGAGGACCCGGATATCCATGCGTGGCTCACGTTGTGCAAGGAGCGGGCATTCGCGCAGGCCGCCCGGATTGACAGGCTGGCCGGGCTAGGCGAATCCCTGCCGCCCCTTGCCGGGGTGCCGCTTGGAATCAAGGACGTGATGGTTACCCGGGGCGTGCGAACCACCGCCGGATCCATGGTCCTCAAAGACTTCATTCCTCCCTATGACTGCACGGCGGTGGCAAAGCTCGAGGCAGCCGGGGCGATCATCCTGGGTAAATTGAATTGTGATGAGTTCGCCATGGGCTCGTCGAATGAGAACTCCGCTTACGGGCCGGTCCGTAATCCGCGCGACACGTCGCGAGTGCCTGGCGGCTCCAGCGGCGGCTCCGCGGCGGCCGTGGCGGCGGGCACCGCGGTGGCTACCCTGGGATCTGACACGGGAGGCTCCATCCGCCAGCCTGCATCGTTCTGCGGTGTGGTCGGATTGATGCCCACTTACGGCCGCGTCTCCCGCTATGGCCTGATTGCTTTCGCGTCATCGCTCGATCACATCGGTCCGCTCACAAAAACCGTCAAAGACGCGGCGATCCTGCTGAGCGTGATTGCCGGCCACGATCCTCTGGATTCAACTTCAGCCGCTCTTCCGGTTCCCGATTACGAACAGGAAATCGGTAAGCCGGTAAAAGGCATGAACCTGGGAGTGCCGAAGGAATATTTTGGTGAGGGGCTGGATGCTGAAGTTCGCATGGCCGTGGAAGCGGCAATCCAACTGCTCCGGGACGCCGGGGCGACGATTGTTCCCATTTCTCTTCCCCACACGAGCTACGCCGTCCCCGCATATTATGTGATTGCCACTGCCGAAGCTTCGGCCAACCTGGCGCGTTATGATGGAGTGCGCTACGGATTCCGCTCAGAACGTTCGCGCACTCTGGGAGAGATGTACCGCAACACTCGTGACGAAGGGTTTGGCGCGGAAGTAAAGCGCCGCATCATGCTGGGCACCTATGCCCTGAGTTCCGGCTACTATGACGCCTATTATCTCAAGGCGCAGAAGGTGCGGACCCTGCTGGCGCGCGACTTTGAGCAGGCCTTCGCAAAAGTTGACGCTATCGTAACTCCCACGGCCCCCACGCCGGCATTCAAACTGGGTGATAAGGCCAACGATCCGCTCGCCATGTACCTGGCGGACATCTATACGGTCACTGCCGATCTGGCTGGTGTACCGGGGATCAGCGTACCTTGCGGCCAAACCCGGACAGGGCTTCCCATTGGATTGCAGATCCTGGGCCGGCACTTTGATGAGGGCGCCCTCCTGCGGATAGCGCATGTGGTGGAACACGGGCTGGCGGGAGTTCAGGGTTAGCCTGGCCGCTTGAAAGCAAAAGGCCGGAGCACGCGCCCCGGCCCTCAACAAATCATCTGAAATTACGAGCCCAGGCTCAAAGTGCGCGAGAGATAATCGCTCAAGCTGAGCGTGATCAGAATCAGCAGCCAGAAGAACCCGGCAGCCACCGTGATCATGGTGAGCCTGTCACTATAGCGGACGTGCATGAAGAAAAGTATGACCAGCACGGCCTTGGTGCAGGCGATCGCCAGCGCGACGATTGGGTTGAAAATTCCCAGGTCAACAAACGCTATGGCCCAGGTGGCGCAGGTAAAGAACGCCAACAGAATAAAAATGACGAAATAAAGTCCAGGCGTGGGATGATGCGCTTTTTCAGACATGTTATGGTTTTCCCTCAGACTGCACCTTTGTGCCGGCTGATCAGATAGAGCAGCGGGAACAGGTAAATCCAGACAATATCAACAAAGTGCCAGTACAGCCCGCCGAGTTCCACCGGGGTGTAGTATTCAGGACCAAACTCGCCGCGCCTGGCGCGCAGGAGCAGCCAGGTCATCAGTCCCATGCCGATGATCATGTGCAAGGCGTGCAGGCCGGTCATGGCGAAATAGAAGGAGAAGAAGATTTCGGTCTGTCGAGCGGTCTGGATGGCGGAACCCTCAGGTTCGGGCTTGCCCGCTTTTTCGGCCCGTTCCTGGATCTCATCGGCAATATTGCCCAGCTTAGGATTGTTGACGTCGCAACCTCCCCAGGTGTTAAAGCCTTTCCCGATGATGTGTCCGGGGATGTGGCATTCATCGTACTTGTCGTAGTACTCCTTGGCTTTCACGCCAAGGAAGGCCGCGCCCAGCACCATGGTGCCGATGAGAAACCAGATTTGTGCGCGACGGTTTCCTTTCTGCGCAGCCCATACCGCCATGGCCATGGTAAAACTGGAGCCGATCAGGACAAGAGTGTTGGTGAATCCCCACGAGACGCTGATGCTGGTGCTGCCGGCGACAAAGGCGGGGTAGTACTTGATGCGGTAGATGAGGTAGGCGGCGAAAAGGCCGCCGAACATCATGATTTCCGTCAGCAGAAACACCCACATGCCCAGGGTGGAGGCGCCCTGCTGCTGGGCCATGCTGTCAAACTGATGGGCCAGCGCCGGATGATGTTCCGTGGTGGTTGTCTGGCTAGTGGACAACGGTGACCTCCTCGTCAGATCCGTAATTATAGGGTTCCTCGGTCACCACCGGAATCTCGTGGAAGTTGTGCGTGGGCGGCGGCGAGGTGGTTTGCCATTCCAGACCGGTGGCCTGCCAGGGATTGTCGCCCGCAATCTGTCCATATTTGAGGGACCAGAGGAAGTAAATTGCCGGCAGAAGGAAGCCCACCGCCAGGATGGAGGCCCCCGCCGTGGAGAGGACATTCAGCACCTGGAACTCCGGTGGATAAGCGTGGTAGCGACGCGGCATGCCCAGGTAACCCAGGATGAACTGCGGGAAGAAAGTCAGGTTGAAGCCGATAAAGGTGACAATCGCCGCCAGTTTTGCCGGGGCTTCCGGGTACATTCTTCCGGTTATTTTGGGCCACCAGAAATGGAGCCCTCCTACATACGCCGTGACCATGCCTCCCACCATGACGTAATGGAAGTGAGCGATCACGAAATAGGTGTCGTGCACATGGACATCCAGGCCCAGGGCAGCCAGGAACAACCCGGTCAAGCCCCCGATGGTAAACAGCCCGATGAAGCCAATGGCGTAGAGCATGGGGGTTTCCAGGCGGATCGAACCCTTATACATGGTTGCGGTCCAGTTGAAGACCTTGACCGCGGAAGGAATCGCCACGGCCATGCTCAGCAGGGAGAAGACCATCGCGGAGTACTGCGAGATTCCGGCAACGAACATGTGGTGCGCCCAAACCAGAAAGCCGAAGACCGCGATGGCGATGCTGGAGAACGCGACAAAGGAATACCCGAACACGCGTTTACGCGAGAAGCACGTAACCAGTTCGCTGATCACTCCCATGCCGGGCAGGATCATGATGTAAACCGCGGGATGGGAATAAAACCAGAACATGTGCTGGAACAGCACAGGATCGCCGCCAAGTTTGGGATCGAAAATGCCGATGTGGAAGCCGCGCTCCAGCGCGAGCAGGATCAGGGTGATGGCCAGAACAGGGGTGGCGAGCACCATGATTAGGCTGGTGGCGTAATTGGACCAGACGAACAGCGGCAGCCGTCCCCAGGTCAATCCCGGGGCCCGCATGCGATGCACCGTGACGATGAAATTCAGGCCGGTAAAGATGGACGAGAAGCCGGCCATGATGATTCCGACCGCCATCAGAACCACGTGCGTGCGCAGATATCC
>DATIWA010000693.1:0-1839 GCA_035465515.1 Candidatus Limnocylindrales bacterium
CCTCTCCCGCCGAAATTTCCGTTGCAGCCACCCAGGCGTTCCGCGATTCCCGCGATTACCTGCTCGCCCACCGTGACGACTACCAGACCGCCTATGCCGGTTTCCGCTGGCCGAAGCTGGAGCGCTTCAACTGGGCGCTGGACTGGTTTGACGCCATCGCCGCCGGTGAACGGCGCAACCAGACGGCGCTCTGGGTCGCCTATGAAGATGGACGCGAGACCAAACTGAGCTTCGCCGAGCTTTCGGAACGCTCCTCGCGCATCGCCAATTACCTGCGCGGTCTTGGCGTGCGGCGCGGCGACCGCGTACTGCTCATGCTGGGCAACGTCCCGCAGCTCTGGGAGACCATGCTGGCGGTGATGAAGCTGGGCGGCGTCATCATTCCGGCCACAACGCTGCTCACGCCGGAAGACCTGGCCGACCGCATCTCACGCGGGCGCGTTCGCCACGTGGTTTGCGCCGTGGAACTGGCTCCCAAGCTGGCCGGCGTGGCCAAAGACTGCACGCGGATCTCCGTGGGCGGCGCAGCGCCGGGTTGGCATGAGTTCGAGCAGGGCTACAACTCGCCCAGCGCTTTTGCGCCGGACGGCGCCACGCTGGCCGATGATCCCATGCAGCTCTATTTCACCTCCGGCACCACCTCCAAGCCGAAGCTCGTGCTGCACAGCCATACCAGCTACCCGGTGGGCCATCTTTCCACCATGTACTGGATCGGCCTGAGGCCGGGCGACATCCACTGCAATCTTTCTTCTCCCGGCTGGGCCAAGCACGCCTGGAGCTGCTTCTTTGCGCCCTGGAACGCCGAGGCCACGGTCTTCGTGCTCAACCAGGCCCGCTTCAACGCCCGCAATCTTCTGGACACGCTCACCGGATGCGGCGTAACCACGTTCTGCGCCCCGCCTACGGTCTGGCGCATGCTGGTCACGGAAAACCTCAGCTCGTGGAAGGTGAGGCTGCGGGAGGTGGTCAGCGCCGGCGAGCCCCTGAATCCTGAGGTCATTGAGCAGGTCCGCGCCGCCTGGGGGCTCACCATTCGCGATGGCTACGGCCAGACGGAGACGACAGCCCAGGTGGGCAATCCTCCGGGCCAGAAGCTGAAGGTGGGCTCCATGGGACGTCCACTACCCGGCTTCCGCGTGGCGCTGATCAACGCCGAAGGCAAAGAGGCGGAAGAAGGGGAGCTTTGTCTCCGCCTCGATCCCCGGCCCACAGGCCTGATGCCCGGCTACCAGGGCGATGACGGCAAGAGCATTCCCATGGAAGGCCCGCTCTATCACACGGGCGACGTGGTGCAGCGTGACAAGGAAGGTTATCTGACCTTTGTGGGACGCTCCGACGATGTTTTCAAAGCGTCGGACTATCGCATCAGCCCGTTTGAAGTGGAGAGCGCCCTGATCGAGCATCCTGACGTGGTGGAGTGCGCCGTGGTGCCGTCGCCTGATCCCATTCGCATGGCCGTGGTGAAGGCGTTTGTCACGCTGCGCGCCGGGGCCGCACCCTCGCGCGAAATGGCGCTTTCAATCTTCCAGCACAGCCGCAAAGCCCTGGCGCCGTATAAACGGGTGCGGCGGCTGGAGTTTGTTGATCTGCCGAAAACAATTTCCGGCAAGATCCGCCGGGTGCAATTGCGGACAGCCGAAGCCGAGAGACCGCCAGAGGCGAAACCGCAGACGGAGTACAGAGAAGAAGATTTTACGGAACTGGGGTAGGCCGGGAAGGCGTTTAAGCTGGACAAAAAGTTCAGAAGGCGAGGCAGTTCGACCGACGGCATGATGATGGACCGGAACAAAACCATCGTGGCTGCGCTGAGCCTGCGCACATGCGAACCAGCAATCTGGC
>DATIWA010000694.1:0-1713 GCA_035465515.1 Candidatus Limnocylindrales bacterium
CGCCTTGGTGGCGGGCAAAAAGCGTGTTCCCAGCCCGGCAGCGGGAAACACGGCCTTGCGAACTTTCATTTTCATGGATTCATCCTGAGCACCGCTGTAATGAGATGCAAAATTGTAGCAAAGCGTTCTTGGGCGTCTGGAGCAGGCAATCAGCCGGCAGCATTCAACCAGCGAGCCGGCTCAAGGCTGCTTCTTGTACACCACGCCGCCCTTCATCACCATGACGGGATGCTGCAACAGAGTTACGTCCCTGGTGGGATCTCCCTCCACGGCCACCATGTCGGCGAATTTGCCCTGCTCAAGGGAGCCGATGCGGTCTGACCATCCCAGCAGATCAGCGGCATTGACCGTGGCGGTCTGAATCGCCTGTAAAGGCGTCATGCCCATCTCCACATATACGGCGAACTCATGGGCGTTGAGGCCGTGAGGATACACAGCGGCGTCGGTCCCAAAGGCAATCTTCACACCGGCCTGGATGGCTTTGGCCACATTGCGCCGGCTGACTTCCGTAACCGTCTTCATCTTGGTTGCGTACATGGCCGGCAAGCCGATCTTTGTTGCGTTCTCGCGCATCCAGTCAGCCAGATACTGCGTGGGGACCAGGTACGTGCCGTGCTCTTTCATCACCTTGATGCCCTCGTCGTCAATGTAAGAGCCGTGTTCAATGGAATCCACGCCGGCCTCTGTGGCCCAGATGATGCCTTGCGCTCCATGGGCATGCGCGGCGACCTTGCGGCCCAGGCGGTGAGCGTCCGCCACAATGGCCTTCAGCTCTTCCAGCGTGTACTGCGAAGCGCGCGGATCATCGCCCTTGGAAAGCACTCCCCCGGTGGCGCAAACCTTGATCACGTCAGCGCCGTACTTGATGATCTCGCGGACCTTGTGCTGCACGCCTTCCACGCCGTCGGCGGCGCCGTCAGAGGTGGCATGCCACTCGTAGGGCAGAAGGTTCTCGTCGCAATGGCCGCCGGTAATGGAAAGCGCCGGGCCGCTGGCGTCCATGCGCGGGCCGGGCAGCAGGCCTTCATTGATGGCGTCGCGCAGCGCGATGTCGGTATAACCGCGCGCGCCCACGTTGCGCACCGTGGTGAACCCCGCTTCCAGCGTGACTCGCGCATTCCTGGCCCCGATCAGCGCTTCCTTGGGAATGGAGATGCCCAATTGCTGGTAACCGAAGCTGGGCTGAAACGTGAGATGCGTATGCGCGTCAATCAAGCCGGGCAGCAGCGTGGCCCTGGGCAGATCAATCACTGTGGCGCCCGCCGGCGCGGCGCCGTGGCTGACCGCGGCAATGCGGTCGCCTTCGATTGCAATAAGCACGTTGTCCAGCATCTTCCCGGTTTTTACGTCCAGCATGTGTCCGGCGTGAACATACGACTTCTGCGCGGGAGAAGCAGGTTGCTGAGCGAAGCCGAAAGACACCAGGAGAATGGCGACAAACAGGAATTTGAGACGGTTCATAAGTGGCCGGATTATAGCAGGCGATTGCTCCTCACAGCTCCCCCGTGAATTTAACAACAAAACCTTTATTCGGGATGTCCGGGCCGCAGCCTGTAGCACTTATCGGCGACATACCAGATGACTTCATCGCGATGCTCATTCCAGAAGCGCTCCCACTTTTTCTGGAGTCCGCTGCGATGGTGCTTGCGGATGAATTCGCGCAGGACTTCCTCCTTCGACAAGCCGGGAGACGACCGCTCCAGGAACCTGTCC
>DATIWA010000695.1:0-8898 GCA_035465515.1 Candidatus Limnocylindrales bacterium
CAGGGGCGGGCGCTCCAGGTGGGGTCGGAAATTTTATCGCGGCTCCAGGAACCGATTGAGGTGAAGCCATCCAAGCCCACTTCACAAATCCGCATGACCTACAAGCTGGCGCCGCGCACAGTGAGGCTGATCAACCAACTGGCGGAGACCGCCTACCAGAGCAGCGGCCAGGTGCTGGCAGCGTGCATGCAGGCGTTGAAGCTCAAAGACCTGAGCCTGGGGAAAAAAGGCGCAGCCCGAGGTTTGAAAAAGAGCGCAGGGTGAGGACAAGGCCTGCCGCGGACCACGCGGAGTGAAAAGATTTGCCGCGGATCGCGCAGATTTTCGCAGATTTAGAAGAGAGAAAACCGGCAGCGACGATGCCGCCAAGGGGTTTGCTGGATCTCGGTTGCTTCGTTGCCTGCTCCAAAGGTGTTCATCGGGCTGCTGCGTCGAGTGAACTCCCTGAAGCGGCATGGTGGAGGAACATTCTCGGGATCTTTCGACTCGCTAGGCTCGCTCAAGATGGCAAGAGGTTGGAAGTGTGGGTGGGGGAACGGCGAAGGCTTTTCACGCAGCGGCGAACTCGGGTCCGCTCAGACGGCAGGGATGACAAGGTCGAGGATACGGGCGGGCCAACGGCAAATCGCGCGGGCCTCAGATAGTGCGGCATCCGGGGCCCGCATTTTTACGCGCCGGGCGCTTGGGAAGCGCTGCACATTACCCGGAAGCGCGTACCGGAAGCAGCAGACAATATGCAACAGGGCAGGCGGCGTTTTCCCGCTGCATGATCTCCCGTTCTCTTTTCGTAACGAAAATTAAGGGATGCTAAGCAAATCAGCCGCAGATCACGCAGGTTGACGAACAAAAAGGCAGAGAGACAACGAACGCCAGGGAACAGAGTTTGGAGAGTTTTGCCGCTCCCGCGCGTCTTCCGCGTTCTTTGCGGCTTTGGAAAAGTCTTGCCTCTGTCGATTCAGGCAAAAAATCGGGCCCACTTTCGTGGGCCCATATACAAAGGAGAAAACGCACAAGAGAGAGAGGAGAGACTACAGAGGCAGAACCACTTTGGCTCCGTTCAACATGTACTCGAGCTGATACTTTGCATGTTTCTTATCGGGCACTGAGAAATAGATGTATCCGGAGACGGGCGAGGCTGTATTGCCTTCCGGCAGTCCTTTTTCCCGCAGCTCAAGTTCCATGGTGCGGCGGTCAGCGCTGGTGGAGCCGGGTGGCGGCAAATGGCCGCCGACGCCGACAGCCACGCCGGTGGAGGTCACAATGCCCCCGCGCCGGGGCTGGCCAGTAATGGGATCAACGCCGCCGGTTTCATATCCAACTCCCACGGTGGGCGAGATCACCACGTTGCGGTCGCCTGGCTGGTCCGGCTGGGCGCGGCGCTGGAGCTTGCCGGCCACGACTCCCGGGCTGGAAGGTTTGGAGGCAATGTCCTTGCCCACCTCGCGCAGCGCAAAGTCGTTGAGTGAGACCCCAAGCATTCCATCTTTACGCGGGAAAATGGCGACCTCCACCGCCAGGCAGCAGCGGTTAACGTCAGAAGAGAACGCCTTCTCCACCTGGCGCGGTTTGAGCAGAGTGGCGCCAATGGAGTTGCCGTCCCGCTCAGCCTGGGCCGCGTACTTATAAGCCGAAGAACGGGGCACGGTGCCGCGAGGCCCCTGGGCGGACAACGTAGCGGCAAGCATCAGCACGGCCAGTAAACGCGGCGTGTTCAGGTTCATTCGAGTTCTCTCCGGCCACTTCACGTTATTTCTTTTCCGCCTTCAACACAGGTTTGATCTCCAGGGTCTTTCCGCTCAGTACGTAGATCCGCTTCTGGAAGCTGCTGCCGTCGGAGGCCCTGACGGAGAGGTTGTAAGC
Organism: Candidatus Limnocylindrales bacterium; assembly: GCA_035465515.1. Classification (GTDB taxonomy): domain Bacteria; phylum Acidobacteriota; class Terriglobia; order Terriglobales; family Acidobacteriaceae; genus Angelobacter. The sequence continues at coordinate 1,861 of DATIWA010000695.1, forward strand.
TCCGGGATCAAGCCAGATGTTCTTAAGTTTGCCGGCGAGACCGGCGTAAGCGCCATCAATGTAAACTTCGGCGTCTTTGTTCCTGCCCAGCGACGACAGTTTCACGTGTCCCTTGCCCAGGGCGTAATTCACACTGGGGCCGTAAGCCGGATAGTAGAACGGACCATAAAACGGGTCGTAATGAAAAGGCGTGTAGAAAGCGCTGAAGGTGTAAGGGTAGAAGCCGTAGGGATAGAACGGGCCATAGCCATGGCCGAAATTGGTGTAGCTGGCGCCCAGGGTGATTGTGCCCAGGTGGAAGTGAGTTTTGTGCCGGGGCTTGCCGCTGTCCTGGTCATCATTGTCATTGACGTTCTCGCCGGGTTGGGCGGCGGCCTCAGCCTGGCCCTGGGGTATGGCGTTGGCAGAGGGCTGTTGATGATCATCGTTACTTGCTGTGCCTGGGGCGGGAGTTGCGCTCTGGCCTGAGGAGGTTGCGGGCTGCTGGAATGCCGCCGCCCGGTAGCCGAGCGCCGCAAGCAGCAACAGAATGGCTGCGAGCCGCAGAAGCATCATTCCTTTGCTCATAAGGCCGCCTTTCAGGAATGCATTCATTCATTGATTAACAACCTTTGTGGATGCAACTCAAGTACCAAAATGGTTCGATTGCAAACCCGCGGTTTATTAGATTGTTGGCGGTATGCGGGGAGCACCCAGCCGCCGGCTTGGTGGTTTTCAGCCAGGCCAGATGGCCGATTTCGGCCACAACCGGCCGGCTGGATTTGCCAATTGCGGGCCGCAATTTTGCCCGGAAATGCATCCATTCTTCCTGCCGGTGCTGGTATATACTTGCGGGCCGAATTCGCTTATTGGGCGGGAGCTTCGCCCCGATACGGAGACCCTGGCATATGAACGATCTTCCTTCGCTGCTGCAAAATGCTCCTGCGCAAGCGACCGCATTTGTCCTTCCTGAATCGGAAAGCAAAATCAGCTACCAGTCTTTGCGCGACCAGGTCATGGCGCTGGCAGAAACGCTGGCGGGAGCGGGGGTGCGCCGCGGCGACCGCGTGGCCACCGTGCTGCCCAACGGCCTGCCGACGATTGTGACTTTTCTGGCGGCATCCATTGCCGGAACGGCGGCGCCGCTGAACCCGGCCTATCGCTATGACGAGTTTGTCTTCTATCTGGAAGACACCAACGCCAAGGTAATGCTGGCCCCGGCGGACGGAGCGGAAGAAGCCCGCCGCGCCGCCGAAAAGATGGGCGTGCCGGTGTACTCGGTCGCCATGGATGAGAATGGCGTGGTGCGCATGCTGGATGCGCCGGCGCGCGCCTCAGTGGACGCCGTGCAGCCGGACGATATCGCGCTGGTGCTTCATACCAGCGGCAGCACGGGACGGCCCAAGCGCGTCCCGCTGAAGCACAAAAATCTGGCCGTCTCCACCGGCAATATTGTGGCGACTTATAAGCTCACGCCGGAAGATGTTTCCCTATGCGTGATGCCGCTGTTCCACGTGCATGGCCTGGTGGCTTCCACGCTTTCCACGCTGCGCACCGGCGGGACGGTGGTGGTGCCGGAGAAATTCAATCCCATGTCATTCTGGCGAACGGTGCGCGACCAGCGGGCAACATGGTACTCCTGCGTGCCGACGATCCATCAGCTTTCCATGGCGCGGCTGGACAAGAAGCCGGAAGGCATCGAGCGCCTGCGCTTTGTGCGGTCGTGCAGCTCGGCCCTCTCTCCCACGCTGATGGAGCGCATTGAAGGCGTTCTGGGCGTACCGGTGCTGGAGGCTTATGGAATGACCGAAGCTTCGCACCAGATGGCATCGAACCCGCTGCCGCCGGCGCCGCATAAAGCGGGATCAGTGGGGCCGGGGACCGGGGTGAAGATCAGCATCATGGATGAAGAGGGCAATCACAAGCCGCAGGGCGAACTGGGCGAAGTGGTGATCCAGGGGCCGAACGTGATTGAAGGTTACGAAAACAATCCTGAGGCAAATGCAAAGTCTTTCACGAACGGGTGGTTCCGCACCGGCGACCAGGGAATGCTGGACGCTGACGGCTACCTGCACCTGACAGCGCGCATTAAAGAGCTGATCAACCGCGGCGGTGAAAAGATCGCTCCGCTGGAGATTGATGAAGTTCTGCTGACGCATCCTTCGGTGGCTGAGGCCGTGGCCTTTGGCATGCCGCATCCCACGTGGGGAGAAGAGGTCGCGGTGGCGGTGGTGCTGCGCGAGCCGCAGGAGGAGTCCACTCTGATCAGCTACTGCAAAGGCAGGCTGGCGGACTTCAAGGTGCCGAAGAAAGTGGTCATTGTGGAGAAGATTCCGCGCACGGCCACGGGAAAGATCCAGCGCCGCGCAGTGGCGGAAGCGCTGGTTGGGGCCAAATAGGATGCGCTTTCTGATCGTTGGGGCGGGCGCGGTGGGCGCGTACATTGGCGCGCTGATGTCGCGCGGGGGAAATGACGTGACCCTGCACGCGCGCGGGCCGCACCTTCGCGCCATGCAGCAGAAGGGCGTGAGGGTGATCAGCGCTGATGATGATTTTGTCGCGCACCCGGCAGTGATCAGTGATTTGAAAGAGGGCGGGCCTTATGACGTCATCTTTCTGTGTGTGAAGGCGCATGGCCTGCCGGGGATTGCGCCGCAGCTGGCTCCGGCCATGGGCCCGGAGACTATTGTGATCAGCACGCAGAACGGGATTCCGTGGTGGTACTTCCAGCGCGATGGAGGGCCGCTGGCCGGCACGCGGCTGGAGAGAGTGGACCCGGACGGCGTGGTGTCGCAGGCGATTGAGGCGCGGCGCGTGGTGGGATCGCTGGTCTACTTCGCCACGGAGATCGTGGAGCCGGGCGTGATCAAGCACGACGAAGGCAATCGCATATCGCTGGGCGAGCCGGATGGATCGCGCAGCGACCGCGTGCGGAAGATCGCACAGGTGCTGGTGGCTTCGGGGTTGCGCGCGCCGGTTACCGCGCACCTGCGCAATGAAATCTGGGTGAAGATCCTGGGCAACGTCGCGTTCAATCCCATCAGCGCGTTGACTGGGGCCACGCTGGCGCAGATGCTGCGTGAGCCGCACACAAAAGATCTTGTTCGCAACATCATGCAGGAAACCGAGGCCGTCGCTTCCCGCCTCGGGGTGGAACTGCCGGTCTCGATTGAGCAGAGAATGGCCGGCGCGGAGAAAGTCGGAGAACACAAGACGTCCATGCTTCAGGACCTGGAGGCGGGACGTCCGCTGGAACTGGAAGCGATCGTAGGAGCGGTGCTGGAAATAGGCGATCGGCTCAAGCTCGATATGCCTCACACCAGGACCGTATATGCCTGCACCCGGCTGCTTGCTCAGCGCCGGGCTGCGGCGGGGATACAGTAACGTCAATTTCGCGAGGATGACTCATGTACAAACGGTGGATTCAATTCGCCTGCGCCATTATTGGCATGGTTATGATCGCAAACCTCCAATATGCGTGGACTTTATTTGTCGGCCCCCTGCGGCAGGCCCACAAAGACTGGTCTCTCCATGGCATTCAACTGGCCTTCACTCTGTTCATCTTTTTTGAAACCTGGATCACGCCTGTCGAAGGCTGGATGATTGATCGCCTCGGCCCGCGCATCTTCCTGTCCATCGGCGGCGTTCTCTGCGGAGTCGGCTGGACAGGCATGGGCTTTGCGCAAACTCTTACCCAGCTCTGGATCTGGTACGGCATGGCTGGATTCGGCGCCGCCTTTGTTTACAGCGGTTCCATCTCGACCGCCCTGAAATGGTTCCCTGACAAGCGCGGCACAGTCTCCGGTTTCATCACCGCGGGCTTTGGCGCCGGCTCCGCCTTGTTCATTCCGCTCATTGCCGACATCCTGAAGACCTCCAACTACCGCACCGCCTTTCTCTACACCGGCGTTGCCCAGGGACTCGCGATCATTCTGGCGGCCCAGGTGTTGCAGAATCCCGGTCCCGACTTCAAAGTCTCGCCGGCGGCGAAGAAGCCGGTTTCCCCGCGCGTGCGCCGCAACAGCATCCAATTCACCAGCGCCCAGATGTTGCTCACACCGCAATTCTGGGTCCTCTACGCGGCCTTTGTCCTCACCTCTGTCGGGGGGCTCATGATCACCGCCCAGGCCGGACCAGTCGGTCGAGGCATGGCCCTTCCCGCCACAGCCATCGTTCTTGCGCTCTCCCTCAGCCGTCTCGCCAACGGCGGCGGCCGCATCTTCTGGGGCTGGCTCTCGGACCACGTCGGACGCGAAATGGCCATGGTCATTCCCTTCGTCCTCCAGGCTGCGTGCATTGTGAGCGTGCTCACTCTCGGCAGGATTTCCGGAGCGTGGTTTGTCGCTACCATGGCGGCCGTGTACTTTACGTGGGGAAGCATGTTCTCGCTCTTCCCGGCCATCATCGGCGACTACTTCGGCGCCGACAACGCCACTTCAAACTACGGCTTCCTCTATACCGCAAAGGGCGTTGCTTCCATCGGTGGTGGCCTGATTGCCGCCAGGCTCTTTGAACGCTTCGGCAACTGGAATGCCGATTTTTACGGCACTGCCGCACTGGCTGCCATCTCCGGACTGCTGATTATCGCCGTCCGCGCCATGCCGCTCCCGGGCAAACAGCAAACTGAACCGGAAATGGTCCTGGCGAAAACTTAGCTCTTCTGTATGGCTTGTCACGATGGGCCGCGCGACTCGCGGCCCTTTCTTATTCCGCCTGCTGTGAGATATTCAACAGCACGCCCACGCTCGCCAGCATCACAAATAGTGATGACCCGCCATACGAAATGAACGGCAGCGGAATTCCTTTGGTGGGAAGCAGCGCCAGGACCACGCTCATATTGAAGAACGCCTGCGCCACAATCATCGTTGTGATCCCGGTGGCCAGGAACCTGGCGAACGGATCTCTCGTCCGCACTGCCGCGCGGAATCCCCGCCATGCAAACACAAAAAACAGCGCCGCAACAAGCACCGCGCCTATCAATCCCAGCTCTTCTGCCGTGACCGCATAGATAAAGTCGGTGTGCGGCTCCGGCAGATAAAAGAGCTTCTGCTTCCCTTCCATCAGGCCTACACCCGTCAGGCCGCCGGTTCCCACCGCGATCAGCGACTGGTTCACGTGAAATCCAATTCCCTGCGGATCGCGCTCCGGATGCAGGAAAACCACCATCCGCGCCAGCCGCCACGGCACAAAGAACAGCAGATACGAAAGCGCGGGAACAATCGGCACCAGGCTGAAAGCGAAATACCGCAGCCGCATGCCCGCCACGTACAGGACCGCCGCGGTAATCCCCAGGCACACCATAGCCGTACCCAGGTCCGGCTGCTTCACAATCAGAATCGCGAACAGCGCCGAGGGAACAACCGCCGGCAACAGCGTGTGCCGCCAGTCGTCAATGGATTTGACGCGGCCTTCCAGAAAAAACGCCAGAAACAGGATCAGCGCCGGCTTGGCCAGTTCAGAAGGCTGGAACGACATGAGCGATCCCAGCCTGATCCAGCGATGCGTGTTATGCGAGCGATCGAAAAAGAAGACTGCCACCAGCAGCAGCGTTGTAACGCCTACAAAGGTAAACACCACGCCCGGGCGCTTCCATCGGCGGTAGTCCACGTTCATGATTACCGCCATGGCCGTGAGCCCTGCCAGCGCCCAGCCAAGCTGCCGGAAGAGAAAATGGTAGGGCGACCCGAATCGGTCGCTGGCCATCACGGCTGACGCGCTGAACACCATCAGCACGCCCGTCACAACCAGAAGCAGAGTCGAACCAAAGAGCCATTTATCAATACCGACTCTTTTTGCCACTAAGCTCTGTCTCCCATGCTTACTGGAGCCAGCGAGAGCACCAGTTCCTTGAACACGCGGCCACGCTGCTCATAGTTTTCAAACTGGTCAAAGCTTGCGCAGGCCGGAGCCAGCAGAACAATGTCGCCGGGCTTTGCGGCTTCAAAGGCCTGGCGCACCGCATGCTCCAGCGTGCCCGAACGCACCAGCGGAGCGGCCCCCTGGATCTGCGAAGCAATCTTCTCCGCTGCCGCCCCAATCAGGTAGGCGCGCCGCGCTCGTTCGCTTAAAAGCGGCTTCAGCACCGTGTAGTCGCTGTCTTTGTCCTTGCCGCCCAGAATAATGTGGATGTTCCCGGCAAACGACTCCAGCGCTTTCACCGTGGCGTCAACGTTGGTGGCTTTGGAATCGTTGTAAAACGCCACGCCGTTAATCGTGGTCACCAGTTCCAGTCTGTGTTCCACGGCCTGGAACTCGTTTACCGCCCTGCGGACTTCTTCCGCCGTGCATCCCGCCAGCATGCTCATGGTCACCGCGGCCAGCACGTTTTCCAGGTTGTGTGCCCCTTTCAGTTGGATATCGGACCGACCGAGCACAACCTGCTCCTGCCCCTTGCGGCGAAACACGATCTGCTCGCCCTTCAGGCTGGCCCCGTTCTCTACCGGCTGCTTCCGGCTGAACCAGAACAGTTCGCCCCTGACTTTGTTCTGCAGGGCGACGCAGGTTGGATCATCGGCGTTGAGCACTCCAAAGTCGCCCGCGTTTTGCTTCTCGAATATCCGCGCTTTGGCGTCCACATATGCCTGGAACGTGTGATGGCGGTCCAGATGGTCCGGCGTAATGTTCAGAATGGCCGCAATCCAGGGGCGGAACTTTTCAATGGTCTCCAGTTGAAAACTGGAAATCTCCAGCACCACCAGGCTCTCTGGCGAAGACTTTCCCGCCAGCGAGATCACAGGCGTCCCAATGTTGCCGCCCACCAGCGTTTTCTTCCCCGCCTTGCTCAGGATTTCGCCCACCAGTGTCGTGGTCGTGGTCTTTCCATTCGATCCTGTAATCGCCAGCACCTTGCCTTGCAGGAAGTTGAACGCCAGTTCCACTTCGCCGATTACCGGAATTCCCAGCGTGCGCGCGTGCTGTAACTGCGGCTGGTCGGAGGGCACCCCGGGGCTGACCACGATCAGGTCCTGGTCGCGAAACGTGCGTTCTCCATGCCTGCCCGCTTCAATTGAAATCCCGCGGTCCAGCAGGGCGGCGATTTCGCTCTGGAGCTGCGTTTCG
>DATIWA010000696.1:0-2748 GCA_035465515.1 Candidatus Limnocylindrales bacterium
AGGAGAATCCTGGCCGGTGGCGTGATCAATCCATTCTCTAAGCGTCTGCCCTTCCAGCATCTGCATCACGATGAAAGGACGGTCCCGGTATTCGCCGAGCTCGTAAATGGCGCAGACGTTGGGGTGGTCCAGCGCCGAAGCGGCCCGCGCTTCCTGATGTACGCGATTGCGAGCTACCGCGTCGGCAGCGAACTCGCCGGGCAGGAACTTGAGAGCAACGCTGCGGCCCAGTTTCAGGTCTTCGGCCTTGTACACCACTCCCATCCCCCCGCCACCCAAGACCTGGAGGACCCTGTAATGGGAGACCCTTTTACCGATCAGGTTCTCCGCGTCAGCGGCGGTGTCCGGCGCGACATTCGAGGTCGGGGAGGGCGGCTCCGCTTCCTCCACCGATGCGATAAACCGGTAGCCCTTGCCGGTAATGGTCTGAATGAAACGCGGGTGCTCTGGATTGTCCTTCAGCACCTGGCGGATCTTGCGGACCGCGGCGTTGATGCTGTTATCGGCATCCAGGAAAACTCCGGCGCCCCAGATTCTGGTGATGATCTGGTCCCGCGTGACCAACTGCCCTCTCTGCTCCACCAGCAGGAGCAGCAACTCCATGGGTATCCGCTCCAACTTCAAGGCACGCCCCGACCGGCGCAGCTCGAAAGCCCGCAAGTCCAACTCGAAGCCTTCACCAAAGCGGATGGGGCTCGCTACTTTAACCGGTTCCGATGCCACGGCAACTTCACCTCAGGCCGCCAACAGAGGGCAATCTTACACCTTCCTTGCTGCCGGAAAACACTAATGTTATCAGATACTTACAAGTTCATTTCTCGTAAGGAAACCTTCAGCCGCCCGCCATTGCAAAAGGCGCAAATTGCTGGCTTACTGGCTGCACACCCAAGCACCGCTCGCGTGAGCGTTGGAGTAGGAGAAATTATGAAGCGTATTTGCAGTCGTGTCTTGTCGCTGGCGGGCCTGTACAAAGGTAAGAGTCAGGTCCTCCCACAGGCGAGAAACCGGATGAGATCAAAACGGGTCGCCATGGCCGGCATAGCTCTGCTGGCCATCACCTTAGGGCTTTCAGCAGACTCACACCTCCGCAACCTGGTTCCCTTCCGGGACCCCAGCGGCGTGGTGCGCACCGTCAACGCAGGCGGCGAAGGCCAGGTCAACAACGCCTTCTTCCAGAGCCTGGGGACCAATGGACGGAGCTGCGCAAGCTGTCACCAGGCCAGCGACGCGTGGAGCGTGACGCCGGCCCACATCCAGCAACGGTTTGCGGCCAGCCAGGGGCTTGACCCCATTTTCCGCACCAACGATGGCGCCAACTGCCCCAGCGCCGATGTTTCCACTCTGCAGGCGCGCCAGCAGGCTTACAGCATGCTGCTGAGCAAGGGATTGATCCGGGTCTCCATCGGCGTGCCGGCCAATGCAGAGTTCGCGGTGACGGCCATCGACGATCCTCACAACTGCGCTGAAACCACCCCGGCGGGGCTCGCGTTGTTCCGGCGTCCGCTACCCGCCACCAACCTGCCTTTCCTTACCACGGTGATGTGGGACGGCAGGGAGTCATTCAAGGGCAAATCGCTTGAGTTCAATCTCAGCGATCAAGCTGTGGGCGCAACGCTGGGTCATGCCCAGGCTGCGCAGCCACCCACCGATCAGCAGATAAAGCAGATTGTAGACTTTGAACTGGGAAACTTTACCGCCCAGACTTTCGATAACGAAGCCGGTAACCTGCGCTCGCACGGGGCCGCGGGTGGGCCGGAGCCCTTGTCCAAACAGCCCTTCTTTGTTGGCATCAATGATCCTCTGGGCGGGAACCCCACCGGCGCGCCCTTTAATCCGGTGACGTTCACGATTTTCGACAAGTGGGCGACGCCTGACGACGATTCTCATGAGCCCGGGGCCGCGGCTCGAGCCTCGGTGGCGCGCGGGCAGGCGCTGTTCAACACCTTCCCGATCACCATTTCCGGAGTGAGCGGCCTGAACGATCTGCCCGGTGTGCCCGCTTCGTTCAGCGGCACCTGCACCACCTGCCATGATGCGCCCAACGTCGGCGACCACTCGGTTCCTCTGGCGATCAATATTGGCGTGACTGATTATCCCGCGCTGCCCGCTCTGGATATCAGCGGTCTGCCGGTCTACACCATCCATTGTGACGCGGGAGCCACCACCCCGCTGAACCAGGGAAGCACCATCCAGACCACAGATCCGGCCCGCGCTTTGATCACCGGCAAGTGCGCCGATATCGGAAAAACCAAGGGGCCGATTCTGCGCGGCCTAGCGGCGCGCGCTCCGTATTTCCATAACGGCTCAGCCGCCACGCTGCACAACGTTGTGGACTTTTACGACGAGCGCTTCAACCTGAATTTGACGGAGGAGCAAAAGGCCGACCTGGTTGCATTCCTGCGATCGTTGTAGGCGGCCCGGCTTCAACAGCGGGACATAGGGAAGAGCAGGTTGATGCCGGCCAGGTCAACCTGCTCTTCCCTTCTGTCGTTTTTCAGGCAGGGAAATACTCTACAGCAGCTTTTCCAATCCATTCCTCACTCAAGGTCCATAGGCTGCGTTGGCGAACGCGCGAGCGTGCGGAAAAAGTTACGGCCGCACAAGCGTGCCTCGCGTTGTGCGGTTGCCGAACGCTGCCGGAGAATTGCCACGATCGCGGCGCGGTTTGCTGCTGAAGTGATTGCAGTCACTGAAACATCTACTCATCCCTGAGTACCATGCACCAGCACTCGTTCGCGGGTGATCTGA
>DATIWA010000697.1:0-13108 GCA_035465515.1 Candidatus Limnocylindrales bacterium
TCGGGGGTGACGATTTTTTGCGAGATCGGAGGCAGGTCAGCCCTCCATCACGGCACGGAGCAATTCAGCGCGCGTTACGGTGGCGGTGCCGCGCTTCATCACCACGATGCCTCCGGCATAATTGGCCAGACGCGCCGCGGATTCCGCGTCCGCACCCGCCGCCAGCGCGGCTGTGTAGGTGGCGATTACGGTATCGCCCGCTCCGGTCACGTCCGCCACCTCATCCGAACCGTGGATGGGAATCAGCACCGGCCTGGCATTGCGCGCGAAAACCACCATGCCGTCGCGACCGCGAGTTACCAGCAGCGACTGCAACTTCATTTTGTGCATGATGGCCCGGCCCGCCGCGAACAGGTGCTCGGTATCCGTCCCGATCCTGGTGTGCAGCGCGTCCTCCAGCTCGGATTCATTCGGGGTTGCAGCGGTCACGCCGCTGTATGCCAGCGTCCGGTAGCGTGAATCCAGGGTTACCGGGATGCCGCTGAGAGACGCGCGGGCCCGGATCAGCTCGAACAACTGTGGTGTCGCGGCGCCATATCCGTAATCTGAAATCAGGAGCGCGTCTGAGGCGCGAACATATCCGCGGGTCTGAAACACCAGCTCGCGCATGGCGCTGCGGTCCAGCGGCGTCTCCGGCTCGCGGTCCACGCGGATGACCTGTTGCCGCGGCGAATGCGTCATGCCGGCCAGCACGCGGGTCTTGGTGACCGTCGTGCGGCCCTTGATCCGCCGGATCCCCGTGACCGAGATATGCTTTTGCCGGAAAGCGTGCAGCAGCATGCGGCCAGGCTCATCATCCCCGATTACCCCCACCGGCAGCACTGTTACTCCCAGGTCCGCCAGGTTGTAAATCGCGTTCCCCGCGCCCCCCGGGACCACCGTGCGTTCACGGTGGCGCAGGATCAGCACCGGCGCTTCCCGCGATACGCGCGAGATTTCGCCGTAAATGAACTCGTCCGCGATCAGGTCTCCCAGGACGGTGATGGTCAGCTTGGAAAAGTCCTCAATGATCCTGACGAGGCGTTCAGCGGGTTTTGAATTCTTCTGCATGGGTCGAAGCAAAATTTTCTCATGCCGGGGCTAGAATCTGCAGCTACATCGTCTTTCTAAGGTCTCAAGCAGGCAGTCGAGGGCCCGATCAGGGGTTTCCAGAACCATCTTCAGCCGGGCGATTTTGAGGGGCCGGAGGCGGGCCGCGAGGTCGCCCAGGTTCATCTGGTCCTTCTCTGTGGTGATGAAGCATTCGGCCTGGCCTGCGGTTTTGGCGGCCAGCAGGCGCTCGATGTCGCTCTGCGAATAGCGATGGTGGTCAGGGAAAGCGATGGTCGCAACCAGATTTCCCTGCGCCAGTTCCCGCACCCCGGCAAAGAATTGCGCCGGCCGCGCGAGGCCGCAAAAAGCCACCCCCGGCTGAAATGGCGGATCCAGCCGGATTTCCCGTCGCACGAGCCATTCCGCCTTCACCCAGCCGGGTACCGCCGTGTCCGCGCCATGGGCCACGACATCCGCGCGTCGCAATGCGGAAACCGGCTCACGCAACCTGCCCACCGGCAGCAGTGTGTCCTCCAGATCGGAAGCGGGAAGCATGACGATATCAAAATCGCGATGCAAGCGCCGGTGCTGAAAGCCGTCGTCCAGCAGGTGGATCCTGCTTGAGAAGCGGCCTTCGGCAAAGAGGCCGGCCTGATACCGGTCGGGACCAACAATGACCGGGGCATGCAGCGCGCGCGCGATCAGCAGAGGTTCGTCGCCAAATTGCGCAGGCGAGCCCCCGGCATCCACTACGGCAAGGTCATGAGAGTTCCGCCCGTAGCCGCGCGAGAGCACGTCGAACGCAATGCCCCGTTGCTTGAGCAACTCGCCCAGGGCAATCACAAAAGGCGTCTTGCCGCTCCCCCCAACGGAGATGTTCCCAATGCTCACAACCGGGCGCGAGAGCCGGTGGATTTTGAGAATGCCCCGGTCATAGAGCGCGTTTCGGAGGCCGACACCTGCGCCGAACAGGGAGGAAAGAGGGTTCACTGGCTGCCCCGGCCCTCGAGGAGAGGAGCCAGCGCCTCAAGGGTCTTCCTGGTTGCGCCGGTGTTCCGGCGAAACAATTCTTTCGCGCGATTCCCAAGCTGTTCACGCCGGGGCCCGTCGCGTAACAGATCCAGGAATTCTTCCGCCATGCTCTCTCCTGTGACCACACTCAAACCACCGCCTTCGATAAAGATCCGTGTGATCTCGCGGAAATTGAAGGTATGAGGCCCGGTGAGAACGGCCACGCCGTACTGAGCGGGTTCCAATATGTTGTGGCCTCCCGCCGGCGCCAGACTGCCGCCTACAAACGCCAGGTCCGCCAGGGCGTAAAGGGCCGCAAGTTCTCCCACGCTATCCAGCAGAAAAACACATCCCGAAACCGGTGTTGACTCTTGCCACGCGCTGCGGCGGATGGATTTGAGCCCCGCTGACTCAATCATACCGGCCACCTTCTCAAAGCGCTCAGGGTGGCGTGGCGCCACGATCATTACGGCCTTTGGGAACTGGTCCAAAACCTTTTGAAATGCCGCAAGCACCAGCTCTTCTTCGCCCTCGGTGGTGCTGCCGCAGACAATCACCGGGGAATCCTGCCCGATTGCCTGGCGCAGAGGGCCCATCAGAGTGGAAGCGGAGCTTAAGCGGATATCAAACTTCAAATTGCCGCTTATGTGGACGCGGTCCTGGGGAGCGCCGATCTCAGCCAGGCGTTGTGCGTCGGCGCCGGTCTGGGCCAGAAACAGGTCCACCTCTGATAACACGCGGGAGAAAAAGCCGCGGAACCGGCGATAGCGGGGAAAGGAGCCGTCAGAGATGCGGGCGTTCACGATCGCCGTTGCCGCGCCTTGCCGTCTGCTGAGGTGGATCAGATTGGGCCAGAATTCGGTTTCGGCCAATATCAATAGATCGGGCCGTAACTTCTTCAGATAGGGCCGCAGGGCAAACCCGAAATCCAGCGGCATGTAAAAAACATGGTCCTGCCCGAACCGCTGCCGCGCCAGTTGCTGGCCGGTCGCCGTCGTAGTGGAAACAAAAACGGCCCTGTCCGGATACTGTTTGTTCAGTTCGGCGACCAGTTGGCTGACGGCCAGCACCTCGCCTACCGAGACGGCATGGATCCAGATGGGGCCCTGGGGCCCGATGGACTTCAACCGGCCCGGCACACGCCCCAGACGCTCACCGAAGCCGGCGCGATATTTGCCCAGGCGCAGCATCTGGAACGCCCACCACGGCATGGAGAGCAGCGCCACGCAGGCCAGAAGCAGGCTGTAAACGATGTACATGAAAGACTAGACATTCTATTCGGTACGCCCGCCTGTTGTGAAAACCGCCGCGCGTGGCCGATAATCGGAAGGTGAATCCCAGCAGAATCGCCCCATTCATTCTTGCGCTCACGCTCACGGCGCTTTGCAGCGACAAGGGCTTTAACCCGCCGCCGGCCGCAGCTGCCCGGACCTATCCGGCGCATGAGGCGCATGATGATGAAAAAGTGGCCATCGCTGTTGATCCGTTCGACACCGCGGAAAAAGCCGAAGTCTTTAAAGTCAAGTATCGCGAGTATGGTTTCCTGCCTGTCCGGCTCATCATTTCAAATGATGGCGACAAGCCGCTGATGCTGGATGACATGAAGATTGAGTTTGTAACGGCGGGCAAGGACAAGCTCAGACCCGCCGTTCGCGATGATATTTTTCGCCGCCTGGTGCGTCCGGAGAAGGCGGCCGGCGGTCCGACCGTTCACTTTCCGATTCCTGTGCCTCATAACCACAAGCCAATCAGCAAAGAGGCCCGCGATGAGATTGACCTGGCCCTGTTCCGCACTGTCCCTGTCACGCCGCAATCTACCAACAGCGGGTTCGTCTTCTTTGACGTTCTGGGAATAGAAAATCCGGAGGACCACGCCCACATCTACATTTCCGGCATCAAGTCCGGGACGCAGGAGCTGTTTTATTTCGATATCCCGCTGGATGACTATCTGAAGCGCCCCGCCGCCAGATAAGCACGGCGGCCTGGCCTATAATTTTTGCCATGACCACCAGCACGCAGATGTCAGCAGCCGTTCGCGCGAAATATGAGCCGGTGATCGGCCTGGAAGTGCACGTCCAGCTGCTTACAAAAACAAAGATTTTCTGCGGGTGCTCGACTGAATTCGGCGCCCCGCCCAACAGCAACGTGTGTCCTGTCTGCCTTGGGATGCCGGGGGCCCTGCCGGTCCTGAACCGCCGTGCGGTGGAGTTTGCCGTTCTGGCGGCGCAGGCGCTCCACTGCCAGGTGCGGGAGGTTTCCGTTTTCGCCCGCAAGAATTATTTCTATCCTGACCTGCCCAAGGGTTACCAGATTTCACAATATGACAAGCCTCTCGCCGAGCATGGCCATATCGAAATTCCCGCTGCAGGTGAAGCAACCAAACGCATCGGCATCACCCGCTTGCATATGGAAGAAGACGCAGGAAAGAGCCTGCACGAAGGTTTTCGCGACTCGGCGACCAGCACGGCGATTGACCTGAACCGTACCGGCGTTCCGCTGATTGAGATTGTCAGCGAGCCGGACATGCGTTCGCCGGAGGAAGCCTTCGAATATCTCACCCGCTTGAAGGAGATCATCCTCTATACCGGCGTCAGCGACTGTAACATGGAAGAGGGCTCCTTGCGGTGCGACGCCAACGTGAGCGTGCGTCCGCGGGGACAGGAGAAGTTCGGCGCCAAGACGGAAATCAAAAACGTCAATTCGTTCCGCTTCGTACGCCAGGCCCTTGAATATGAAATCGACCGCCAGATCGAGGTGCTCGAGAGCGGAGGAATAATCCAACAGGAGACCCGGCTGTTCAACTCCGCCGAGGGCCGCACGTACAGCATGCGTTCCAAGGAGGAGGCGCACGACTACCGCTATTTTCCCGAGCCTGACCTGTTGCCCCTGGTGGTTGACACTAATTGGCAGACCGAGATCCGCAGCCAACTGCCTGAATTGCCGGAGGCCCGGCGTGCCCGCATGGTGAGCGAATATGGGATCACCACCTACGACGCTCAGGTGCTGACCGCCAGCCGCACCATGGCTGACCAGTTCGAAGAAGCCGCCCGGGCCGCAAAGAGCCCCAAGCGCGTTGCCAATCTTGTGCAGGGCGAACTGATGGGGCGTCTGAAAGCCAAGGGCCTTGAAATCGAACAGTCACCGATATCCATGAAGGGCGTGGCTTTCTCTGCCGACCTGCTGGAAGCGGGGACCATCTCCAGCAAGATACTGAAAGACCTCTACGATAAAGCTTTTGAACGCAGCGAAGACTTTGCCGCCGTCTATGAGCGAGAGAAACCGCAGCAGATTACCGATTCATCGGCCATCGAGAAGATCATTGATGAGGTGATCTCCGCCAATCCCAGGCAGGTCGAACAATACCGCTCCGGCAAGACCACGATCATAGGGTTTTTTGTAGGCCAGGTGATGAAGGCAACGCAAGGGCAGGCGAAACCGGAACTGGTAAATGAGCTGCTGAAGAAAAAGCTGGGGTGATTAGCTACCAGCAGCCGGCAACTGGCTTGTGCTCAAGTCAAGTTCCTTGCCCCAAGCCGACCTGTGAGCTACCCCCCCCGGATTTTGAGTTCACGGAAGTCCTTCACATTCGCTCGCGCCGCGAATCGCCAAAATCTCAAAGTGTTGCAGGAAGCGGACAGCCGGCCGGCAAAGGCCGGCTGCCCCGTTGCTATTTGCTCATATGGCCATGCGAGTTGTGGGGGCCGGTTGGTTGTTTTGTCAGGCTGTCATACAGCAGCTCAGTGAACTGATCGGTTTTGATGAAACCCTGGCCCCAGGAATCCCACCTGGCCAGAACTTTCTCCTGCTTGAGTTGATCAAGCGTTTTGCCCTGCTTGATGCCGGCTTCGACCGCGGCTGAGGTCTCCTTCAGCACCTGAACAAACTTGCGCAGGTCTTCCTTGGTACCGAGCGGGCCGTGTCCGGGGATGATTTTCACGTCGTCCGGCACTTCGGCGAGGACTTTCTCGTCGCCGGCGATCATGCCCTGCACGCTGCCTCCGCTGTCGAGGTCAATGAAGGGAAACATGCCGCCGTTGAAGAAGTCATCTCCCATGTGGACGACATTCGATTGCGGGAAGAAGATCACGCTGTCGCCGTCAGTGTGGCCATGAGGGAAGTGGATGGCGCGAATGTCTTCTCCGTTCACATGAACCGTGACTTTGTCCTCGAAGGTAATCACCGGGAGAGCGGTTTTGGGGGCCGGGGGCGTAGTGCCGAACCGGTTCCGGCCTCCTGTTTGGAGCCGCTTGCGCACGTTCTCCTGCGCGATGATGGGGGCTTTTTCGCCGAAATGCGGATTGCCGCCGGTGTGGTCGCCATGCCAATGGGTGTTGATCACGAACTTCACCGGTTTGTCCGCGATGCCTTTCAGAGCGGCTTCAATTTTGTCGGCCAGCGGCAGGAATTCATCGTCAATCACCACAATTCCGTCTTCGCCCACGCTGGCTCCGATGTTCCCGCCCATGCCCTGAAGCATGTACACCGTGCCATTGACTTTCTGAACCTTGATTTGAACCTTGCTGTAGTCGGGTTGCTGTTGCGCGGCCACCGACAGGGCCGCAATCCAAAACAATGCCACACCAATGAGAACGGCTTTCCGCATGCTTCCTCACTTTTGCCGTACATCAGGCCAGGGATTTTTTGAGAGACAATCTTAATGATTGGAAGCTTTGAAGACAAATCATTCGCGGTCGCTCCGGAATCTGGAATTCCGGAAGACTACCTGGCACCCGGGAGGAAAAGTTCGGCAAAGAAGCTCAGTGAGAGCCGCTTATTTTGTCTTCCAGGTGCAGTACGCTCCGGGAACGGCCTCCAAACGCGATAAGGCCTGCGGAAACGCCTCCGACGGCGATCGCGCCCAGGGCGGCTCCGCCCATGGCGACCAGACCAACGGCTGCGCCTCCCATGGCCAGAACGCCGGCGGCCCGGCCTCCCATGGCTATAACACCGCGCGACGCACCGCCCATGGCCAGAAGGCCTTGCGCTTTTCCGCCCATGGCAATGTAGCCGCGGGCTGAGCCGCCGAGCGCCAGCCAGCCTTCGGCAACATCTCCCATCGCAATGATCCCCCGCGCTTTTCCCTGCTGCTCGCCATTCGCGGGATCCGGTCCGTAGGCGACATCAATGAGGGGCAGTCCACAAAATGTCCGGTTTGAGCGTTTTCTGATCATTTGCTTCATACACAACCACCTTCGCGGTACCTTTGCTCGCCCGCTACGTCTACAATATTATTCCGTTTAAGGAGCTCAAGCCATGCCATCAGTCCAGCATGTGACTGCAAAGAAGGGTGACGTCCTCGTCCTGGTGGGCACCATGAAAGGCGCGTTCATACTGCGCTCAGACGCCAGGCGGCAACGCTGGCAGGTGGGCGGACCCTACTCCGCGGGCTCGCCTGTTTACGCCATGGCCTTTGATGGCCGCCAGGGCCGTAACCGGCTATGGTGGGCAACACAGAGTTTTCGCTGGGGCACTTTTCTCAAATCCAGTGATGACTTCGGCAGGACCTCTACCGATCCTGAAACGTACTCAGTGAAGTTCCCCGCTGAATCCGGTCTGGCGCTCAAGAATATCTGGCAAATCTGCATCGGACCAGCGGATGAGCCGGACACGCTCTATTGCGGCGTGGAGCCTTCATGCCTGTTTGAGTCGCGCGATGGCGGAAAAACCTGGGCGCCCGTGCCGGGACTGCTCAACCATCCCCATCGCCCCAAGTGGACACCCGGCGGCGGCGGCATGTGCCTGCACACCATTGCTCCCCATCCCACAAACCGCAACAGCATGATCATCGCCATGTCCACCGGCGGCTGCTACCGCACGGACGATGGCGGGCGGACATGGCAGGCGCGCAATGCGGGGGTGCGCGCGGAGTTTCTCCCGGAAAAGTTCCCCGAATTCGGGCAGTGCGTCCACAAGATCGCGCGTGATCCGGCCAATCCGGAAACTTTGTACCTGCAAAATCACTGGGGCCTGTATCGCAGCGATGACGGAGGCGATTCCTGGAAGGACATTGCGCGCGGGGTGCCGTCGGACTTCGGGTTCTCCATGGTGGCCCATCCGCATGATGCCGGGACAGCATACATCGTGCCGATTGAATCCGACGAGTACCGCTGTACTCCGGAGGGCAAGCTGCGCGTGTACCAAACGCGAAACGGAGGAAAAAGCTGGGAGCCGCTGAGCAAAGGCCTGCCGCAAAAGAACGCGCTTGAAACCGTCCTGCGCGATAACATGGCCGCGGATACGCTCGATCCCGCCGGCATCTATTTCGGAACACGCAGCGGAAAGGTTTATGGTTCCAACAACGACGGCAAATCCTGGCAGCTCATTCTGGAAGGACTGCCGGCGGTTGTTTGCGTTAAAACAGCCGTGGTGGGCGATGGCGCAGGCGTTTCAGCCGCCAGGAAAGCGAAAGGCGCAAAGAAGTCCAGGGCAGGAAAGAAAAAGACCGCGATGAAAGCGCGCAGCCGCGCACGGGCGCGCAAGTAAGCCATGCCGGTTACGGTGCAAATTCCGTCTTACCTCGCCGGCTTTGCCGGAGGGCGCAGTTCATTCCCGGTTGAAGGCGCGCCGCGCACGGTGCGGGACCTGTTGGATGCTGTCTGGCGGATCCATCCCGGGCTGCGGGACCGCATTGTGGATGAGCAGGGAGAAATCCGGCAACACGTGAACCTGTTTGTGGGCGGCGAGGCAATCCGCCTTACCGGCGGCCTTGAAACCCCTGTGGACGACCGGGCGGAGGTTTTGATTGTGCCAGCGGTGAGCGGCGGCTGAGCTCACCTCAGAGGTTCGGTTGCTCCTTCAAACACCTTGGTTACAGCGCCGCGCCCGATTCCGTACACGATGAAGCCCTTCTCGTCGAAGTTGTACTCACGGAAGAGCAGTTCCGCCAAGCCGTCGCCATCCACATCAACCGCGTCAATCAGTTCCAGCCGCGGGGCGATATCGAGACGCGAAGAATCCGTCACGCTTACCGCCAGGCGGTGCGGAACACCTTCAAAATCCACCCGGGCAATCAGGGTAATGTAGCGCGACACAAACTTTCCCGGCGCGGACTTTCTGTTGGGCGTCATGTAGCTGCCGGGCACTTCGGCGGTGAGCACCATCACGGCGTCATTGCTGAGGTCCAGGTCGAAAGAGCGGATGACCACGTTGGTCAGCGCATTGTCGCCCAGCCTGGAATTTTCCGGAGGAAGCTGCGCCAGGGCAAGCATGCGCATCCTGGCGTCCATTTTTTCCTCCTCGCCGGGTTTCCATTTGAATTCAAACGAGCGGGTGTCAATGGGCTGGGAGTCTGAGACCGCGACATAGGTCTGCGTGCCCGGACTGGGCGCAGGCGGGGCCGCGGCGGGTACGGAGCCTTGCGGCGGCGCAGTTATTACTCTGGGAGTCGGAGTGGCTTCTGCTTCCGCGTGGCTCGCTCCCGGGCTGCGCCTGCGCAGAACTGGACGGTCACTGTCATCCGGTTCAGGCTCAGGCTCCGGTGTTGGGGCCGGCGCAGTCTGCGCCACCGGCGAGGGCGGTGGGCTGGTGCTTTCCGGGCCGGGGCCGGGGCTGCTGTCACCGCGGTGGAGATGGGGGCGATCATCTTCAGGACTGGAAGGCGCGACGGGCTGCTCAGCTTTTCTGGCGACGGTGGCTACAGGTTGCCATTTGCCGAGCGCGGTCCATATGCCCGCGCCTTTTGACGCATTGCCGATGGTCACATAACCCACCGGGACCCCGGATTTCTGGGCCTCATAGACCACGCCATCGTCCAGGGCCATGGGCCGGGGCCTGGATTTGTAAATGCTGGCGTCCTGAAAGCTGCCCTGGTCCAGAATGGTGATGGGCGTCAGGCGCGCGGTAACGGTCCCTGAGCGCTCGGTGGTGAGTTCCAGCAGGGCGGTGGCGCGCAACTTGTGCGGCTTGCGGCGCTGTCCAAAAGCGCTTGTAAAAATAAGAATGCAGGCGAGCAAAAGTGCGAATCTGGCCGGAAAGGTTCTTCTGCTGTATAAATTCATTGTCGTTTTAAACACGGAAAATCCATGGAAGTTAATGATAAAGCCCCCGACTTTGCCCTTGCCAATGAGGAGGGCAACACCATAGCGCTGAAAGATTATCGCGGCCGGAACCTGGTCCTGTTCTTCTATCCTAAAGCCAACACGCCGGGTTGAACGATTGAGGCGTGCGGGTTCCGCGACGCATTCCAGAAAATCCTGAAGACCGGGGCAGTGGTCCTTGGCATCTCCGCCGACAAGCCCTCGGCCCAGAAGAAGTTCAAAGACAAGTATGACCTCCCATACTCCCTGCTGGCGGACGAGGAAAAGGCTGTGGCCAAAAAGTTCGGCGTGCTTAAGGAAAAGAGCATGTACGGCAGGAAGTACATGGGAATTGAGCGCACTACGTTCGTGATCAATCCGGAGGGGAAGATTGCCGCGGTGATCAGCGGAGTGAAGCCTGAAGAGCACGCAGATGCCGTGCTGGCCGCGTTGAAAGCCAAAAAGTAGCAGAACGGCTGATTGAGCTGAAAAAGTCGCCCGGAATCCCGGCCCGGATCAGTCATCCTGACCCGGGTCTCAGGGGTGTAGCTTTTCCATGGGGCGCTCGACCGGCAGGATTCTACCTCTTTGATCCGCTTAGGATGAACGTAAAGACGCTTTCTGCCGGTATTACGGCTTCACGTTTACCGGTGGCTGCCGCGCCTGCCGTACCCGCGCCGGCGCCGGCCGCTGCTCCGATCACGGCGCCCTTGCCGCCGCCGACCAGGCCGCCTATCAGCGCTCCCGCGCCCGCTCCGCCGCCGATCTTGGCAGCGTTGCTCTTGGTGTGGCTGGCGCCCTTTTTGCTGATGCGTGAGCTATAGACCCGATCATGGTCAATTGAGGTCAGACGGATGGAGATCTCTCCAGGGGCGTGCAGCCGGCCGCTGGGCTTAACAAAGCTGACTATTCCCCTTACGGAATCGCCGGCCCGCGCCACTTTTTTGCGATGCACGATAATGTCCCTGGTCAAGGTGCCTTCCCAGACCTGGCCCTTGTGGGCCGTGGCCGAGTTCAGGGTGGCTCCCACACGCACCGTGGCACGCGTACCGCTGGGGAATTTTTCAGCGCTGGCCAGCGCGACGGAAAAGATAAGCAGCAGCCCCACGATAGAAAGCTTGCGAATTGCCATAATTTTGCCTGACTCCTTTGTGAGTGCAATCTAGAATTACTGAAACCCGGCCAGACTTGAGTGTAAGTGTCAGAAATTGTAACTTGCAGTGCCCGGGAAAGAACTCCCCTTTTCTGCACGGAGGTGATTGTGCGCTCGTGTACCCTGCTTCTGTTTTTCATGACTGCTCTGGCCTGGGGCCAGAGCCCGCCCTCGCACCCCGTTGCGGCCAAGACCCTGCATGACCTCTTTGCGACGGAGTGGGACTACCGGATGCAGCAGAATCCTGAGGAGGCCTCCGAACTGGGAGACCGTCGCTGGAATGATCGCTGGACCGACGAGAGCCTTGAGGCGCATGCCCGGCGCAACCAGCACAACCAGGATGTTCTGACCGGGCTGGCCAAAATTGACCGCAGCTCCCTGACGCCCGGCGACCAGCTCAACTACGATCTGTTTAAGAAACGCTATGAGACCCTGATTGAGCAATACAAGTTCCGGCGCTTTCTTGTGCCGTTGAACCAGCGCGGGGGCATCCAGACCCAGGACGAACTCGCCGATTCCCTGCGTTTCCAGACGGTCAAGGACTACCAGGACTGGATCGCCCGCATGCGCGCATTCCCTCTACTGATGGATCAGACCGTTGCGCTGATGCGTGAGGGGATCAAGGAGCGCATGGTCCATCCGAAGGTCATCATGGAGCGGCTGCCGGGGCAGATTGACAAACAGATTGTCTCTGACCCCTTGCAAAGCGGCTTCTACAAACCTTTTCAGCATTTTTCACGGCAAGTCAGTCCCGCTGAGCAGGAGCGGCTCGGCTCAGAGGCGCGCCAGGCGATCGAGCAGCAGGTGGTTCCGGCCTACAGGAAGTTTAAGAAGTTCTTTGTCAAAGAGTACCTGCCGGCATGCTTTGACCAGGTAGGCGCCTGGCAGCTCCCGCACGGCGATGAATACTACGCTTTTGAGGTCCGCCGCTACACCACGACCAACCTGACCCCCGAGCAGGTGCATGAAATTGGCCTCAAAGAAGTGGCCCGGATTCGCGCGGAGATGAACCAGGTCATGCAAAAGACCGGGTTCAAGGGATCGCGCGCCGAGTTCTTCAACTTCCTGCGCACCGATCCGCGGTTCTATTACAAGAATCCAGACGACCTGTTCGAAGCCTATGAGGCGATGGCCAAGTCCATTGATCCCCATCTGGTGAAAGTGTTCCGCACGCTGCCGCGGGAGCCTTACGGCGTGGAACCCATACCGGCGGTGGCCGCTCCTGATACCACGGCGGCCTATTACCGTCCCGGCGCGGCGGACGGTTCCCGGGCGGGAACCTACTTTGTCAACCTTTACAAACCAGAGACCCGGCCCAAGTGGGAAATGATGGCGCTTACGCTGCATGAATCGGTGCCGGGACACCATTTGCAGATCGCGCGGGCGCATGAATTGGGAGAGATGCCCAAGTTCCGGCGGTTTGGCAGCTACACGGCCTTTACCGAAGGATGGGGTCTCTATGCCGAATCGCTCGGCGAGGACATGGGCCTTTACACCGATCCCTACGCCAAATTCGGGGAACTCACGTACCAGATGTGGCGGGCGGTGCGGCTGGTGGTGGATACGGGGATGCATGCCAAGCACTGGACGCGCGATCAGGCCATCAAGTACTTCATGGACAACGCGCCCAAGGCGGAGCTGGACATTGTCAATGAGATTGACCGCTACATCGCATGGCCGGGACAGGCGCTGGCTTATAAGATTGGCGAACTGAAAATCAGAGAGCTGCGCAACCGGGCCCATGAGCAACTTGGCGCCGCCTTCGACCTGAAGGGATTTCACGATGTTGTCCTCGGCTCGGGGCCGCTGCCGCTGGACATTCTGGAACGCAACGTAAACCAGTGGATCGCCGAGCAGAAAAAAGCACAGCCGGTGGCCGGTGAGGCCCAGTAACTTG
>DATIWA010000698.1:0-2337 GCA_035465515.1 Candidatus Limnocylindrales bacterium
GGATCAAAGCCGTGATTGCGGGCGATGATTTTGTGGACCTCTTCCACCGCGGCAAGGTGTTTTTCCCGGGACACCGGCTGGAGATTCAGCCCGCTGATGTCATCCGGCGTCTGCGCGGTTTTTATGGGAAAGAACATGCGCATGGTGCTGAAGGGCACGTAAATGCGCGAGTTGTTCATGTTGTTTTCCTGCCGCCCGATATTGGCCAGCACACCCACCACCTCAAAGCGCACGCCGTTCAACAGTATGGTGCTGCCCAGGGCCGGGCGTCCGGGGAAGAGATTGCGCATCATCTGATAACCCAGCACGCAGACCATGCGGCGTTCGTCCTCGTCGCCCTGGTTGAGCCAGCGTCCTTCGCCCAGAGGGGTGAAGCGTATGTTGGAAAAATTCGGCGTGCTGCCGGTGACCGCGCCGCTGCTCGAAGCGAAATCGCTGACCGCCCGCAGGTCATTGCGGTTCAGGACCGGGGCCACATCTTTTACGGATTTGGCCTCGTTACGAATGTCCAGGAAATCCTGGTAGGTAATGAAGTAGGGCCTCATGCCCTGGTGCTGGCCGGCGACGGCGGGAATCTGTCCGCCCCAGATAAAAATGATGTCCTGGCCGATGTTGGCCATGTTTTTCTTCTGGCCTGACCGGAAGCCTTCGCCCAGCCCCACCAGCATCAGCAGCGAGCCCACGCCCCAGGCAATGCCAAACATGGTGAGGAATGAGCGCAGCTTGTGCGCCCAAAGGGTGCGCAGCACTTGCCCGAAAATGTCCAAGCTCATCCTCATGGTTGCCGCCTGATTGTTCATACGAGGCGGAAGGGCCCGCGGTTCCAGGGATTTAGACCTCAAGCGCGGGAAATGGTTATCCTCTCGCTCTTAGACACGGCGATTCACGCCAAGGACGCGATGAAGGTCAGGATTAAGGACCCGGAAGGATCCATCCGCTCGCATTAGAAGCGCTTTATGAATTTAAAAAACCACAGCAAGGTTGCCTCCGGGAATTCTCATCGTCCCGGGGCGCGCCGCCCGGTTACTCATAGCGCAGCGCCACCATGGGATCCACACTCATTGCCCTTCGCATCGGCACCAGGCATGCGATGAAAGCTATGGCGCCCAGCGCCAGAACGACGGCCGCATACGTCAGCGGGTCATGCACCGTCACGCCGAACAACAGGGCACGCATCAGGCTGCTTACAGCCAGCGCCAGCACGAGTCCAAGGCCAACTCCGATGGCCGTCAGCAGCGCAGCATGTTTCATCACCAGCCGAAGCACGTCGCCACGTTGCGCGCCCAGCGCCATGCGGATGCCGATCTCGCGCGTTCGCTGCGAAACAAGATAGGCCAGGACGCTATACAGCCCGACCGCCGCCAGGATGAGCGCAAGCGCCGCCATGCTGCCGAAGAGCCAGGTCTCCAGCGTGGCATCGTGAATGTTCTCGGCTACTACCGTATTCATGCTCCGGGGCTGGAACAGCGCCAGGGAGCTGTCAATTTCGCGCAGGCGAGCACTTATAGCGGGTATCACTGCTTCCTGAGGAGCGCTGCTCCTGACGCTGAGCACGGCGCCGAATTGGGGAAAAATCTCATTCATCGGCAGCGGGAAATATGCCTGTGGGAGGGCTTCATGTCGAATGCCCCATTGTTTCACGTCTCCCACCACGCCGATCACTCGAACGTTGCTGCCTCCGCCTTTGAAAACTTTTCCCACCGGGTCCTGGCCGGGCCAGAACATCCGCGCCATGGAATCGCTGATCACACCGTCGAAGCTGATCTCCGGCGGAAGGGAGCTTATGTCAGGGTTCTTTTTGATCAGCTCGTCCACCTTGTGACTGACTTCGGCGGCGCGGTCCATGTCGCGCTCGCTAAAAATGGCTCCATGACGCACCGCGATGGCCATTGCCTGAAAATATCCGGGGGTTATGTAATTGAACTCGACTAGCTGGCTGCTGTGGGCCGGATTCGTGTCGCCCGGGACCTCGATTGTGCCGTTCCATCCGCCTTCCAGCGGAATCACCGTGGAGAGACCCGCAGCTCGCACTTCTGGCATCGCCCGCACGTGGCGCAGCAGCCGGTCGCAGAACTGCCGCCGAGCTTCCATCGTGCTGTACCTGGAATCAGGCAGCATGATGGATCCGGTCACCACGTGGTCGGGATCAATGCCGATTTCCGCATGGTTGAGCCTGGCAAAGCTGCGCAGCAGCAGCCCCGCCACAATCAGGAGCGCAAGTGATACACCCAGTTCGAAGACCACCAGTCCGTCGCGCACGCCACGCGCCAGGCGCGAAGTGTTGCCCACCGATTGTGCCGTGGATTTGAGTTCTTCCCCAAGGTCCAGCCTGGCGGC
>DATIWA010000699.1:0-10907 GCA_035465515.1 Candidatus Limnocylindrales bacterium
CTGTTTCTTCCGCAAAGCAAGCTCTTTTCTCAGACGGGCGGGACCGGTTCCGTGGTCCCCCTGATTCCGTCAGGAGAGAAGTTGAACTCCCTGATTGGAATCTACCGGCCTCCACGAGTGGTACTGGCTCCGGTGGAGAGAAGGCACAAGGTCCCGGAGAAATATGACGTCAGCAAGATCGGGTCGCGGAAGATCGATCAAGGGCTCAATTTTTACTCCAGGGAGCGGGAGCGGGCGATGGGCAAGGCCATGGCGGAGGAGATTGAGAGCAGTTGCCGCATCCTGAACGATCGCATGGTGAACGATTATGTCAACACCCTGGGACAGCGTCTGGTGCGAAACTCAGACGCCAAGGTCCCGTTCATCATCAAGGTGGTTGACAATGACGAGGTCAACGCCTACGCCCTGCCGGGCGGATATTTGTACGTGAACACGGGGCTCATTCTTGCCGCCCAGAATGAAGCTGAGCTGGCGGGCGTGATGGCGCACGAGATCGCGCATGTGGCGGCGCGGCATGCCACAAGGAACATGACCAGGGCGCAGCTGTGGAACATCGCTTCAATCCCGCTGGTTTTCTTCGGTGGACCGATTGTGATGGCGGTGCGCGAGGCATCCAGCGTTGCGTTCCCCATGACCGTGATGAAATTCAGCCGCGATGCCGAGCGGGAAGCCGATCTGCTGGGAATTGAATATGAGTATGCGGCCGGTTACGATCCCCGGGCCTTCGTTGACTTTTTCGAACGGCTGAAGGCGCGAGAAGGCAAGAAGAGGTTCCTGGCCAAGGCATTCGCGACGCATCCCATGAACCGCGATCGAATCAAGCGAGCGCAAAAGGAGATTGACACCATGCTGCCGCCGCGCGATTCCTACATTGTGGATACCAGCGAGTTCGATGAAGTGCAGGAGCGCCTGCTCCGGTTGATGAATGCGAAGCCCGCACTGGGCGGGAGGCCGGGAGGGCCTGTCCTGAGACGCCCCAGCGACACCCCGGGGCGTGCTCCTGACGGGGGCGACAAGCCAAAACTGGAGCGACGCTAGCCGGCCTCAGGCGCGCAGGGCTTCCTGGAGCTCTTTTCTGAAATCCTCCGCCTGATTCCTGGCCCACTCTTCCGACCAGAGGTTGCGGCGTCTCAGATAATCTTCCATGAAGGCCAGGGAATCACGATGGCGCTCCAGCCGGCACTCAATCAGGCTTGGTCCGAGGTCCTGGCGGGCGCGGCGCACGGTCTCCTCTGCCACGCGATACACGGCCACGGCGTCATTTCCATCCACAATGATGGCGGGCACATCGCAGGCCCTGGCGTCAGCGCAGAAGTCCAGCGAGCGGGACAACGCGGCGTTCGATGAGCCGCAAATGCAATAGACGACGGCCAATTTGCGGGAACTTGAAAACCGCATAGCCTCACGCCAGGATTGCGGTTCAACATCATCTCCCACCAGAGCCACGGTTACCGCGAACCTATGCTGCGCCTTTGCCGCGAATGCCATCCCGGAGCCGATCGCCAGTTGTGTGGCGCTGCGCATGGAAAGGCCCGCCGGTGCGGGGCCCGTACCGGCGGGGGTGGTCCGGTGAGCGGAGAGTATCTGGCTGAGGGGCACGCCGCGAAGAGAGTCCAGCACAGCTTCCCAGGGAGAAGGCGCAACCAGATCATCGGGAGAGAGATGAATGGCCAGACCTGCCGCCGCAGCTTCCCATCCCTGGAACGAATAAGGCAGGCCGCGAAGGGTTGGAGATTTCTCAGCAATCATGCGGCCTTTCAAAACGTTGGAGTAAAGTTTTCGCAGGCGTTCCGTGTACATCGGCGAAGCGCCATTGCGGCTTTCCCTGGGAGCAGGAGAAGGGCCGGCGCTTTTCTGTTTTCCAGGGCTCTTGCGTGCCTTTTTGGCAGCGGCCCGGTTTTTCAGGGGCATAAGTTGTCCTTGGGCGTGAGCTATTTTAAACGCAAGGGCTGAACTTTCACGCGGCCGGATCACGGTTTGGTTACTTTATCAACACAGGATGAGTACTATGGACGGGTGTGCAACTTTGGTTCCATTTCTGGTGCCGGTTTTCAACAGGCCTGGTGAAAAACAGTGTGGAAAACTGCCGCGTTACGAAGGTAACAAGTGAAATGCTGCTGAGTTTAACAGTTTGCACTGGATCAGGTGCGGAGAGCAGGAAAATTAGAATTTTTTTTGATATGCAACGGAAGATGTTCAAAGAGAAGCGCAAGGCCGGCCCCATAAGAATCCCAACAGGGAAGTTCACTACGCGGCCGTGACAAAAATTCGCATCGACAAATTGCTGGTCGAGCGCGGTTTGGCGCAGTCACGTGAACGCGCGCAAGCCCTGCTGCTCGCCGGTCGCGTGCTGGTGAAGGGACAGAAGGTGGAGAAGGCCGGCACAACCGTGGAGGCGGATGCCGACGTGCGCCTGCTGGGTGAAGACATTCGCTACGTAAGCCGCGGGGGACTCAAGCTGGAAGCGGCGCTGGAGCACTGGAAGATCGATCTGAAAGGCAGGACCTGCATGGACGTGGGCACGTCAACGGGCGGTTTTACCGACTGCATGTTGCAGCACGGGGCGGCCGAGGTGGTGGCCGTGGACACCGGTTATGGGCAGATCGCGGCGCGGCTGCGCGCCGATCCACGGGTGAAGCTGCTGGAGAACACCAATGCGCGCTATCTCACGGAGGAGCAGATACGGCAGGCGGGCGCGAATGAAAGCATCAGCTTCATCGCCGTGGATGTCTCATTCATCTCTGTTACACTCATTCTCCCGGCGGTTCTGCAAGCGGCGCGGGCGCGCGAACTGGTGGTGCTGATCAAGCCGCAGTTTGAGGTGGGCCGGCAGATGGTGGGCAAGGGCGGCATCGTGCGGGACGACACCGCCCGGCAGTCCGCAGCGGCCAAGGTGAGGGCTTTCGTGGAAAAGCTGGGAGGGCGCGAACTGGAGATCATGGATTCTCCCGTGCCTGGCGCGGAAGGGAACCGGGAGTATTTGTTGCACGCGGAATTCTGATGAAACGAGCCTCGATTATCTCCAAGCAAGGCAAGCCGGAGCTGGAGAAAGTTGTGCGCGAGGTCGGCGCCTGGCTGAACAGCAACGGCTATTCGATTACGGCAGACAGGGTAACGCGGGAATTCTGGCCCGACGCGGCGCCGGCGGAGAGAGAAGACCTTGTGGAAGCGCGTCCGGATTTCGTGATCGTGCTGGGCGGCGACGGCACGCTCCTCTCCACGGCGCGAAATGTGGCCCGCGCGGGGATACCGATTCTGGGAGTGAATCTTGGGTCCCTCGGCTTTCTGACGGAGATCAAGCAGGATGAGATTGCGAAGGCGCTGGAGGACGTGGATGCCGGGCGCTGCCAGTTGAGCCTGCGCAGCATGCTGCACTGCCAGGTGCGCCGCAACGGCCGGTGCATGGCCGACTATGACGCGCTCAATGATGTGGTGATGAACCAGCGAGCGGTGGCCCGCATCACAGATTTTGAAGTGTACGTAAACGGCAGCTTCGTTTCGCAATATAAGGCCGATGGCCTGATCATCGCGACACCTACGGGTTCAACGGCGTACTCGCTGGCCGCCGGCGGCCCGATTCTTGCCTCCGAAGTTGCCGGGTTCGTCATCACCCCCGTGGCGTCCCATGCCCTTACCAACCGTCCGCTGGTGGTCAACGACAAGGCCCTGATCGAAGTGAAGGTCTCAGTGAGCCGGGAGCAGGCCTATCTGACGATTGACGGCCAGCAGGGCGAGCCCCTGGAAGAGGGCGACGTGGTGCAATGCAGAAAATCAGAATACAAGGTGAAACTGTTCAAGCTGGCGGAGAGATCATTTTTTGACGTGCTGCGCACCAAGCTCAAATGGGGCGAGAGGTAAGGATGAAAGTGGAATGAACATGCGCCGCCTGGGAAAGATGCTTTTCTGTCTTGTGCTGGCGACGCCGGCGGCGACCTTGCATGCGCAGGCCAAACCGGCGGCTGATCTCATCATCACCAATGCAAGAATCTGGACTGTGGACAAAGCCCATCCCCAGGCGGAAGCGCTGGCCGTGACCGGCGACCGCATTGACGCCGTGGGCAGCGCAGCAGAGATTGACACGTGGCGGGGAACGCAGACAAGAGTGGTGGATGCTCAAGGCAAGCTGCTGCTGCCGGGCTTTGACGATGCGCACGTGCACTTTGAGGACGGGGGCGATCATCTCCAGGCAGTGCAACTGAAGGACGCGGCGTCACCGCAGGAGTTTGCCGCACGAATTGCCCGGCGGGCCAGGAACACTCCCAAAGGCGAATGGATCACCGGAGGCGACTGGGACGAGCAGAGGTGGTCGCCGGCGAAACTTCCCACCAAACATCTGATTGACCCGGTGACGCCGGAGACGCCGGTATGGGTGAACCGGTATGACGGTCATGAATCTCTGGCCAATTCGGTGACCTTGCGGCTGGCCAAGATCACAGCCCAGACGCCGGACCCGCCGGGCGGCGAGATTGTGCGTGACGCGCATGGCAATCCCACGGGCATTCTGCGTGACGCGGCCCAGGACCTGGTTGCCAAGGTCATGCCGCCCATGACGCAGGCGCACCGGTTGCGGGCGATTCAACAGGCCATGGAACATGCAGCATCGCTGGGCGTGACCTCCGTGCAGGACATGAATCCGTCCTACGAGGACGTGAAGGTCTACTCCGAGCTGATGGAAAAAGGAGAGCTGACGGTACGGATCTATGTGGCGCCGATCGAGACCGAGTGGAAGGACCAGGCGAAGATCGGGATACGGCATGGGTTTGGAACGCCGCTGCTGCGCATGGGCGCGGTGAAGGGATACGCGGACGGCTCGCTGGGGTCAGAAACGGCATATTTTTTTGAGCCGTATACCGACAACCCCAGAAGCCACGGGCTACTCAGCGAGGAGATGCATCCGCCGGGAGCGATGCTGCAGCGGCTGAAAGGCGCGGATGCGGCGGGGTTGCAGCTCTGCATTCACGCCATCGGGGACCGGGCGATCTCCATGACGCTCGATATGTTCGAGCAAATCCAGGCAGCCAACGGACAACGCGAACGCCGCTGGCGCATCGAGCATTCGCAGCACATGGCGGCGCGGGATTTTGCGCGCTACGCGCGGCTGGGCGTGATCGCCTCCGTGCAGCCATACCACGCGATTGATGACGGACGCTGGGCCGAGAAGAGAATCGGTCCGGACCGCGTCAAGCGGACCTATGCCTTCAGGACCTTTCTCGATCACGGAGTGCGCCTGGCCTTTGGGACGGACTGGTCTGTGGCGCCGCTGAGCCCGATGTGGACGATCTATGCCGCGGTCACCCGCGCGACGCTGGACGGCAAAAACCCGGAAGGCTGGCTGCCGGAACAGAAGCTTACCGTGGCGGAGGCGGTGGAGGCCTATACCATGGGCTCTGCCTACGCCGAGTTTCAGGAGAAAGACAAGGGGTCAATCACGCCGGGCAAGCTGGCGGACTTTGTGGTGCTACGGGACGACATCTTCCGCATTCCCCCTGCCCAGATCAAGAACGTTAAAGTGGAAGCCACGTACGTGGGCGGGAAGCTGGTATATGGCGGGCTGGAGTGAAGATCCGCTCAAGAGCAATAACGAGATCCAGTTTCTGATCGCTTCTCATTTCTAAATCATTCTGCCCCACCCGGGTGCTGAGGTCCTGTTCGATGACCGCAAAGTTTCC
This sequence comes from Candidatus Limnocylindrales bacterium, assembly GCA_035465515.1. Taxonomy (GTDB): domain Bacteria; phylum Acidobacteriota; class Terriglobia; order Terriglobales; family Acidobacteriaceae; genus Angelobacter. The sequence continues at coordinate 5,670 of DATIWA010000699.1, forward strand.
TGAGGCAGCTCTTCGCAGAACCGGAGTTCAGTGGAGAGAATTGAAACGCGTTTAAGCCGCGCTTTTAGTCGAGCGGCCGGGCGCGCATTCGCGCACCCGGCCTTTTGTCTATCCCCGTTCGGCGGTGACGCTGACCGGCACACCCCTGGTTATGCTGTTGAACACTGGAGAGTACCGGTAGCCAAGCTGGCATATTTCCTGGAGCTGCTTGTCCGGTACGTCCGCCCTGATTTTGAAGTTCATGCGGATGGCCTGGTATCCCTTGGGCACGTTCTCATCGAGTCCGAGGAATCCGCGAATGTCGATATCACCTTCGATATAGGATTCAACTTCTTCAACCTGAATGCCGCGCGCCGCAGCGTGGTAGACCATGGTGGAAGTCACGCATGCGGCGAGGGAGTGAAGAAGGTGCTCCACCGGATTGACGGCCTTGTCCGCGCCGAGAAGGACCTCAGGCTCATCGGCCTCCAGCACCATCACCTCCTTGTGCCCAACGGTTTCTCCGTTTCCCTGAAAGTTGCTCACCAGAGAACGGTTGAAGCCGCCGGTCACCCACTCATTGTGAATGCGAAACTTGAACTTGCTCCTGTGCGGCGCCGCTTTGATCGAGTCGATGGTTGTAAGAAGATCGCCAACGTTAATGCCATTGATGGCTTTTACAGGTTTGGGTTGAGTGGCCATGTAGAAAATTCTCCTTTTACCGGGGTGGTGGTTCTTTCGGAATTGTCACTTTCTGTTTCTGAGAAATGCCTCCACGCGTTCGCGCCGCGTGAAGATCGCTCTGTGACTTTCAGGCGTTCTGGTTTATGTGAGGAAGTAAAGACGAGAAACTGAGGAGATCAGCAGAGACGGACGCAGCCGCGTTCCAGAATACCGCCGGTGACGGGTTTCCGCGCGTGCATGACCGAAGCAAACCGCCTGCCCGCGGCGAGCAAGAAAAGAAGCAGTGCGGCTGCCATGGCCAGGCAGCAGGCTGCCAATGCCAGAGCGGTAAGAACGCGTGGAGCGCGGAGGTGCGTGGGATGCAGGTCGCCAAGAGTCGAAGCGCACGCAGCCATGATGGCGGCAAGCACTACCATCAGGAGCACGATGCGGAAGAAACGCGACGACATTGAAATGACTCTAGGCCCGGGAAATGGTTTAAGTCAACTCAGGCCGGAACTCCACGACGCGAGACGGCCGGGGCCGTGACAAAGAGACTCACTTTTCGGCCGAAGCCGCGTCAGCGGTCACATCTATGGTTTGAGCGGTGTACCGGTAGCCCTCAAAAATTGCCACAATCTTCACCGGGACGCCGACCATCAGCCTGCCAAGGTCCGGGGTGGCGCGGGGGGAGAAATGGATGTCATAGATTTTGCGGTCCGTGGAATTTTCAACCGCGAGCAGGCCGCGACGCAGATCCAGATGGGTGATCTTGCCGGCGAAGGTAAAGGCCGCGCCCGGCGCGGCGATGATCTGGATTTCGCGCGCCATACCGCGATTTCCGCTCTCCGGCGAAAAGGCCACATGGACCAGCGTACCCGGTTTGACCTGGGCGAGCTGCATGGGAGTGTTGCCGTTGCTGATGCGGGTGTCCTTGTCCACGCCAAAGTGCACGGGCACGGAGTTGATGTTGTCGCGCAGCGTGACCTCGCCATGATGAGTGTCCACTTCCATGACCTGGCCGTCAGCGTCGGCGGGAGGCGTGGCGACCCCGACGCGTATGTTGCGGGCGAAGATATTGTGGTTCCGGTCGTCCAGCATCGTGTCCACGTAAACGCGCTCGCCCTTCTTGAGCGCAAGCTGCGTGGTCTCAGCGCCATTGTGAAAGATGTGGGTGCGCTCATCGAAGTTGATGGTCCAGCGGCTTCCGCCAAAGACCTTGATGGTCATGCGGTTGCGAATCCGGTCCACGTCGCGAATGACGCCTCCGACCAGCGTGGTCGTTCCGCTAGGGAACGGCGGCGGGTCAAGGATGGGATCATGGCCGTCGGTGGCCAGCGCCCCGGAGGTGGCTGAGCTGTCCAGGATCTCGGTCCTGGGCTGCATGGGCGGAGGCGCGGGAGCAGGCTCAGCGCTGGTTGCGGTCTTGCCGGCGGCCATGCCGGGGTTCACGCTACTTCCCGGGTGTGTGGCCCGCGAAGGATTGGCGGTGGCGCTTCCCGGTGGTTGCTGCGCGCGCAACGCGCCGGTACTCAAGACAATCAAAAGGGCGGCAATGAGAGGGAAACGTTGCATGGTTCTTCGCAATCCAGCTCCAAAATTGCTTGGATGCAGATAGCAGCAGCTCAGATGGCAGGACGCAAGGAGGTATTTCGGCTCCGGACTTCTGAATCCGGGTGCCCAACCTATAGGCCCGTACGGCCCATCCAATAACCAAGCAGAGCTACTGCCTGCTGACGCAAAGCTGACCGAGGTCTTATAAATCGCCATGCGCATTCATCTGTTGCCTGCATTGGTCCTGGCCCTTTGTTTGGGTGCGGTACAGGGCAGCGCCCAGGAACTCCGGATCCCGCTGCCCAAGAAGAGCAAGTACACTCCGGTGCAGAACCTCAACCGGGAAGGCGTAAAGGCGCTGGAGAAGCATGATATCGCCAGGGCGAAGCGCTACTTTTACAAGGCGTACCTGATTGATCCCAATGACCCGTTCACGCTGAACAACCTTGGCTACCTTTCCGAACTGGAAGGCGACATTGACCGGGCGCAGCGTTATTACGATCAGGCGCAGGCCAACACGTCAGACGCAGTGGTCGCCCTGTCCACGGAACCGAACAATGAAGGCAAGACCGTGGCCAGCATCGCCGGACATACCGCGGAAGGGCCGTTGAAGGTGAACGAACTCAACAGCCAGGCGGTCCGCCTGCTGAACCAGGACCGGGCCCCGGAAGCCGATCTGATTCTGCAAAGGGCGCTGAAACTCGAACCCAATAATCCCTTCACGCTGAACAATATGGGGTTCGCGAAAGAAAAAGAAGGCGAGCTGGAGAGGGCCATAGAGTCCTACAGCAAGTCGGCGCAAACCGGGTCCAAAGAGCCGGTGATCGTGACCATGAACAAGGACTGGCGGGGCAAACCAATCAGCGAAGTGGCGCAGCGGAACGCCGAGAAGGCGCGCAAGGAACTGGAACGCGCCAGCGACGTTGAAGACCGCGTGGCCAGACTCAACCTGCGCGGCGTTTCCGCGATGAATCGCAATGACCGTAAAGCGGCGCGCGAGTACTTCCAGGAAGCCTACAAGCTGGACCCGAAGAATGCATTCACCATCAACAACATGGGCTTTCTGGCGGAGCTTGAGGGCGATAAGGAAACCGCGCAGTCCTACTATGACCAGGCGCGTGACGCCCGCCGCGCCCGCGCGCGGGTAGCGGTATCAACCCGGCCGGAAGCGGAGGGCAAAACCGTGGGTCGCGTGGCCGAACAGAGCACGTCCCTGGTGGAGGCCCGCATGCAAGCCGACGCAGAAGCCAAGCGGCGAACCGGCGCCCCGCCTGCGCTGCGGACCAGGGACAATCGCGTGGTGATTGACAAGCCGCGCCCAGCTTCAAGCGGGACTTCTCCGCAGATCCAGCAGAACCAGCAGGAAGAAGAGAGCACACCCGCGGCGCCGCAAACTGACCAGCCTCCGCGGTTGAAGCAGCGGCCTCCGCAATGAGCATTCAGCAATTGGCGACTTAGCTACACCACGGGCCCCGCAGCGGCGGCGAGGCGGGGAGCCTTCTCAAGCGCCGCTTCCACGTAGCGCTTTGCGCCGCGCACAGCTTCAACCAGACTTTTTCCACAAGCGAGATTGCAGGCCAGAGATGTGGAGAATGCGCATCCGGTGCCGTGCGTTGATGTGGTAATGATTTTCCGGCCTTCGAGGCACAGGACCGGTTTCCCGCGTCCCGGGCTGATCAGGTCCACCGGGGGATCCAGATGGCCGCCGGTGATGATCACGATGCGCGCGCCCATCTCATGGAGCCGCAGGGCCGCCGACTTCATCTGTTCAGGATTGCCAACTTCCATTCCAGTCAGCGCCGCGGCTTCATCGATATTCGGAGTAATGACGCTGCTCCGGGGCAGCAGCTTTTCTTTCAGGACCGGCAGCCCCTCTTTGGTAATCAGGTCGGCGCCGGAAGACGAGCGCAAGATGGGATCCAAGACCACGTGTTCAGGCTCATGGCGTTTGAGGAATGCCGCCACCGCCCTGGCAGCTTCGGCCGAGCCCAGCATGCCGATTTTTACCGCGGCGATCGGGCGATCGGCGATCAAGGCTTCGAGCGTTTCCGTGATGATCCGGTTTTCCACAGGTTCCACCATCGCGACGCCGCGCGTGGATTGCACGGTGAGCGCCGTGATGCAGGTAACGCCATAGCAGCCGTGCGCGGCAATGGTTTTTATGTCTGCCGTGATTCCGGCCCCCGAACTGGGATCAAATCCGGCAATGGACAACACCAGCGGTTTGGGTCTTGCTTTTCTTGAAGTCATGGGCACAATGCTCATGGGCCAATCTGGACAGATAAGATTATGTTATCGCCGACCGCCGCCGCCAAGGTAACCAACGCGTCCGAGGCCCTGGGCGTGATTGACGGGCTTTATCTCTTCTATCTGGCGGCGATGGCCCTGCTGGCTTGCCTGCGTTTGCCCGGCTGGCCGCGAATGGTTCTGTTACATGCGGTGATAGCGGCGGTGATTCTCCTGCTGGCGGCGCGCGCCCGCCACTCCCGCATCGCCGCGTTCCTGCACCAATGGTATCCGCTGGCCATGTTTATTTTTTCATTCGAGGAGGTCGCGCGTTTTTCACTGGCGATCAGCAGCCAATGGCAGGACCCCCACATCATCGGCTTTGAGGCCCATCTTTTTAAGGTTTCACCGAACCTGTGGCTCGGCCGGTTCACCTCGCCATGGCTCTCGGAACTGATGGACATGGGTTACTTTTCGTATTACCCCATGTTCCCGGTGGTGGGCGGACTGATCTATGCGCGCGAAGACAAGAGCGTCTTTCGCCGGCTGGTGCTCAGTGCAGTGTTCATGTATTTCATCTCATTTGCGGTTTACCTTGGTTTCCCGACGGAAGGGCCGCGCCATGCTTTGAACAATTTCCATCCTCCGCCGGACGGGGCGATTTTCTCCTGGCTGGTCCAGACCATACAGGGCGGCGCCGGGGTCCATGGCAACGCCTTCCCCAGCAGTCATGTGGCCCTGGCGGTGATCTGCACGGCGTTTGCCTGGCGATATCTGTCCAGGACACGGTCGCTCTTCACTATTTGCACCTGCCTC
>DATIWA010000700.1:0-4557 GCA_035465515.1 Candidatus Limnocylindrales bacterium
CAAACATCAAGAAATGTAAGCGACCTGCCAGCTAACTTCGAGCTTTAGCGCTTAAGAGATTTTCCGATGCGTTTTACCGGCAAGCGCAACGCCACCCAAGTCCTATTGGCGGGCCCCAGCTCGGGACAGCGTCCATCAGTACATGGCCTTAAGTTCACATCACCCGCGTGATCTCCTGGTCAATCGTGTATTGGTCTTTTTCGGCATATTTTTGCAAGCTGAAAAAATAAAAATAATTCCCTTGGATTCAGCAACTTAGGATGAACCAGCAGGGTTGCTCCGCTACTCTGCGTTAGTATGTTTGGGTACTAAAGTAACATGCTGAAATTCGGTATCACGCACGCTCCGTGATTTGTGGCAGCCACCCCCTTGGCCACGGTGATTCCGAATGCAGCAACAGCAAGTTGCGGCCAGGCTCGAAAGCATCTCCAGCAGCGAAAGAAAGGTAAAGACAGCTGTGCGCCCAAAAGCAGGGTTCAGCATTATCGAACTGGTGGTGGTGGCGGCGATCATTCTGATCGTGAGCGGCCTTTCCATTCCCAGCATCACTCGCATGGTTGACAGCGCGCGCCTGCGGTCCGCGAGCACGCAGGTGGCAGCAATCTATTACCAGGCCCGGATCCGCGCGACCGAAGACAACAGCTATTACAACCTTCTTGTTTCCGCGCCGGGAACCATTTGCCTGGATCTGAACGGCAATGGGACCTGTGAAGGAGATGAGAGGCAGGCACAGATGCCGCCGGAAGTCGTCCTTAACAATAGCGGCGTTCCCGTGGCGCTGGATTCCATCCGGCTTGGATTCACGCCTTTCAGGACTGAAACTTCGGCAACCTACGATCAGCAGGGCAGCCTGGTTTCCGGCCTGGCGTGGAACTCGCGCGGTCTTCCCTGCCAGAAACTCTCGGCCACCGCTCCCTGTTCTAACTGGGTAATGTCGGCTTCAGGAGCCGGGCCTGTGGGGTGGATACAGTACCTTCAGCTCCAGGGCTCCTCCAATGCTTTGTATGCTGCGGTTACCGTGAGCCCTGCCGGAAAAATCAAGACCTGGATGTACAGTCCGAATGGCGCGGGCGGAGGAAGCTGGAATTAGTCAGTTGAATGTAATTCAGATGAGCACAGCGGAAAAATTTCGGGCAGGAGGCGCCAGGCAGGCAGCGGCTGGATTCAGCTTGATTGAGGTGATGTTCGCCATGAGCGTGCTGGCGGTCGGACTGCTGGGAGGTATTGGCGTGATCTGCATGGCGTCGGCGAACAACAGTGGATCCAAGCTGAACACGACCGCGGCCACGCTGGCGGCAAGCACCATGGAACGGATCATGGCGATCCCGGAAAAAGCCACCGGCCCGGCGGCGCTGACCATGCTCACCGATTGTACGGGCAAAACGTTCGTGATGGACACCTCGCCCGGCGGCTCCCCGCTGAACCCCGGCGGGACCTTTGTGGATTACACCCAGGCGCCTGTGACGAATTACTCGATGCTTTACACCATGTGCGGTCCGGGAGGCGGGGTGCCGTATGACGTGCGCTGGAGAATCGATCCGGGACCGACGCCGGCGACGCAACTGGTGACAGTAAGCGTGAAGACGGTGCCGGCGCCGGCCAGCCCCGCGGCCCTGTTTGCGCCCAAGATCACGCTGCATAATTTGCGGGGGGATTTCTGAGAATGGCCAGGAACTCCAGACCGGCCGGCAACTTTTCCGCTGCTCAGCGGCGTACCCGGGCGCGCGACTGTGGTTTTTCGCTGATAGAAATGCTGATCAGCATGGCGGTTTTTCTGCTGCTTACCGGCATGGTGTTTGAGCAGATCATTGCGATGCAGCGGAAAGCCACGACGGAAAGCGCCAAAGTGGATACCACCGAACAGGCGCGCGAGTTTGTGGACCAGATGATGCGCGACATCCACATGGCGGGTTTCCCCAAAGCCGCCATGTACGCGACGCCACTGGACAACACCAGCCCGCTTGTGGCGGCGGGACTGGTAAGCGTGTCCCCGACGCAAATGATTCTGGAGGGGGACGTCAATAGCGAGGGCCAGGTGTACAGCGTGAACGTGCAATATGTTGCCGCCGATGCTAATGACCCGAACTGCCCCTGTGTGCGTCGCAGCGCGGTACCGAAGACAGCGGCAAGTCCGCTGGCCCAGCCGACCTCACCCGTATATACGGAGACCGAGCATTTGATCGCGCCGGGACCGGGGCCGGGACAGGCCGGCGAGGACCTGTTTGCGTACTATGACCAGAACGGAAACAAGATTGACGTGACCGGAGGCGTTGATATTTCCACCCCGGGCGGGCAAGCGACCATTCAATCCATTAAAACGATCAAGGTGAACGTGAGCCTTGCAAATGACCGGCCAGCGGACGGCCCGGGCGAGACGACGCGCATGTCTCTCACCGGAACAGCGAGGTTAAAACAGTGAAATTGAAGCGGTCCAGGGCGAACCACCAGCGCGGAACAGCGCTCCTGCTTGCTCTTTTTGCCTTGCTGCTGCTTTCGGCCATCGGCGCGCTCCTGTACCTTTCCGCCGGGACCGAGACACGCATCGCTGCGAATTACAGCAACGGTCTGGATGCGTATTATGCCGCGCGCTTCGGGCTGGAAGAAGTCCGCGATCGCATCAAATACACCTCTGTCCCCAATCCTCCCGCGGGCGGACTGGCGGACCTGCTGCCCAAGGACATAGCCGGCAACAGCGGAGGCGTGCTGTACGTCCTGAACCCGGCTCCGGGAGAAGTCGTGGACCCCACAGACGCCGCCAACCGGTATTTTGACGACCAGTTGTGCCACGACTACAACTCCGGCGTGCCCAAGGGCTCAAAATGCTCCATGGTGCCGGGTCTCGCCAACTGGAGCCTGCCGCCGCAAACGTCAATGGCGGCGCCAGGCACGGCCTCGGCCTACAAATGGGTGCGGGTCAACATGAAGACCAACCGCGTTTCCGATCCTTATTTTGTTGACCCGACGAACGTACCGTCCAGCCTGGACACGCGGGTCTGCTGGGACGGCCAGAGCGAGCAACTCTCCCCCAGCGCAAGCAATCCGGCATGCGACGCCAACGGGATGCGGACGGTTTACATGCTGACGGCGCTGGCGGTAACGCCGGGCATTCGCGACAACTCTGCCCGCAAGATGCTGCGCTCTGAGATCGTGGCTCCCTCCATTCGCCCGCCCGGCGCGATCACCATGGACGCGGCCAGCGCGTCGCCTGTTCTGGGCACGGGAATTCCCACGACGGCAATTGACGGCCGTCCGCATAACATTGACGGCACCCTTTCCACCCATGCGCAGTGTTCTTCCGTGGCCGCGCTGGCCACCGACAACGCTTCAGCCACATCGCAACTGGCCCAGGCCCTGAACAATCTGCGCCTGAGCATCGTGCAGACCGCGAACAATTCGTGCAACTGGGACGGAACCAATCTCGGGAGCAACATCTGCACGCCGGCTCTGTGGTGGGTGAGGGGCACAGACTCAGCCACGCGCTACGTTACCTCCACAACAACAACAACCACCACCTCAGGCACCAGCGGCAAGGACGGCGACCATAGCGGCACATCCACCAGCACCACAACCACGCCCTGCGACGGCACCAATCCCAGTTGCTATCTCTATTTGAACCTGGGCTCGCCGGAGTTGTACGCCGTATCGGCCTCGCTCGCCCCGCACGTTCCCAGCGTTACGCTGCCCGGCAACCCGAGCGCGCCATTTGCGGGCACAGGAAACCAGACAGATACATCCATTTACCAGAGCGCGCCCGCGCGAACTCTGCCGAACGAGATTGCCGCGGTCAGCGCGCTGGTTGCGGCAAGCGCCAGTCAAAGCAATTACCACCTGGTTTCTGCCGCCAGTCTGGCCACCACCTACGGCAGCGTCGGTAACCCGGCCATCGTGGTAATCACCGATACCAGCCTGGTTCTGCAGAGCACAACATTGACGGGCTATGGAATTCTTGTGGTCCCGAATGACCTGGAGATCACCAACTCAACTTTCCAATGGACCGGCATAGTGCTGGTGCAGTCCGGCAACGGGCAGTTCCTGGTAGGCTCGGGAGCCAATGGCTTCATCAATGGCGCGCTGCTGCTGCAACCGGGCGCCAACACGGCGGCCAACCTGCGCTCCAATACCTCCACCAGCAGCGCGTTCAGGATTTCCTACAGTTGTGACGCCATTGATATGGCGTTCGGGTCGCTGCCCTTCAAGGTTGTTGCGTCGTCGGAATTTTCCTTCTAAAAAGCTCGCGACGCCGCGCGCGGCATTGCCGGACGTGCCGCGGCCCAGGCACGTGACGGTCTTCAAGCGGCAACCGTCCGGGAGCGCGTTAATCAGGCGCTGCGGCCGCGAAGCACGCGCGCTGGCAGAAAGATGATCGCCTTGATCAGTTCCAGCACGCCTCCCACGGCGATCCCCAGAATGCGAAACGGCAGCAGCAAAAGCCACACCAGCGGATAAACTACCAGGGCCAGCAGGGCCAGGGGCCAGCACACCACCAGCAGAATGCACCATAGAAGGAAGCTCAGCATAGTGAGATGTTATACGGGAGTGGAAGGGGGAAGGTTCCCG
>DATIWA010000701.1:0-1532 GCA_035465515.1 Candidatus Limnocylindrales bacterium
AAACCAGTTTCTTTCGGAAAGGCAGAACGGCAGCGGGATGGGCGGGCGTAAAAGGCAATCCTGACGATAGTTTAGCGCACGTTGAAAGGCAGTTTCAGGTTAACTTCTGGTAAATTAGGTTATTCGATCATGTCCAAGGCAAGCGCCCCTACTTACCAGGAAATTATCCTTCGCCTCCAGAACTTCTGGGCGGAGCGCGGGTGTGTGCTGCAGCAGCCGTATGACATCGAGGTGGGCGCCGGGACCATGTCGCCGGAGACCTTCCTGCGAGCGCTGGGGCCCAAGCCGTATAAGGTCGCCTATGTGCAGCCTTCTCGCCGGCCTGCGGACGGGCGCTACGGCGACAATCCCAACCGTCTTTACAAGCACATGCAGATGCAGGTGATCCTGAAGCCGCCGCCAGAGGATATACAGGAGCTTTATCTCCAGTCCCTGGGGGCGCTGGGCATTGACTTGCGCAAGCATGATATCAAGTTTGAAGAAGACAACTGGGAATCGCCCACGCTTGGGGCGTGGGGTGTCGGCTGGCAGGTGATGCTGGATGGCCTTGAGATCACGCAGTTCACGTACTTTCAGCAGTGCGGGGGAATTGATCTGGACCCCATCTCCGCCGAACTGACTTACGGCCTGGAGCGGATCGCGGCCTTCTTACAGGACGTGGACAGCATTTATGAGATCGTCTGGGCGCGCGATCCCAGAAGCGGCAGCCCCGTGACCTACCGCGATGTGCGCTTCCAGGACGAGTTGCAGCTTTCGGTGTACAACTTCGAGGCTGCGGACATCGCCAGGGCATGGAAACACCTTGAGATGTATGAGGCTGAGGCGCAATCGCTGATCAGCAACTTTAATGCGCTGGCGGCAGACAAGAACCCCGCCGCGGCGGAGATGGAGAGATTTCCTCTGCTCGCCGCATACGAGCTTTGCCTGAAGTGCTCTCATCTTTTCAACATTCTGGACGCCCGTGGCGCCATTTCGGTGACCGAGCGGGTCGGCGTGATTGCGCGCGTCCGCCAGCTTGCCGTAGGCCTGGCCAGGGCCTATCTCGCTCAGCAAAGCGCGGCGCTTGAGGCCGCCAAAGCACAAAAAGGCGGAGCTTCCTGATGCCTGATTTTCTTCTGGAAATTGGCTGTGAAGAGATACCCGCGCGCATGGTCCAGCAGGCGAACCAGGAGCTGCGGAAGCGCGTGCATGACATGTTGAAAAACAACCGTCTGGAGCCATCCGGTGAAATGAGCGGGGCGGAAACACCGAGGCGGCTCTCTGTGATGGTTTCCGGAATTCCGGCGAGACAGCCGGATACCCAGGAGCAGCTCACCGGCCCGGCGCTCAAGGTTGCCTACAAGGACGGTCAGCCCACCCCCGCGGCCCATGCTTTCGCCAAAAAAGCGGGCGTTGACGTTGTGAAGCTGGAAAAAATCAGCACGCCGAAAGGCGAGTATCTCTCCGCAACCGTCACCAATTCAGGCCGGAGCGCGCGTGAGGTACTGACGGAACTCCTGCCCAGGGAAATAGCCGCCATCTACTGGCCAAAG
>DATIWA010000702.1:0-2509 GCA_035465515.1 Candidatus Limnocylindrales bacterium
GGCCAAAGCTCCGGCCTGGAAGAGAAAGCAGCGCTGTTGGGCAGCAAAGTAGGAAAAGCCGTGGTGGCCATTCGCAATGCGCAAGGCCGGCTCAAAGACCTCAGTAGCCGGAAAAGCGCGGAACTGGGCGATACGGGAGAGAAGGTCGCGGCAGGCGCAGAGGACCTGACGCATCAGGTCGGCGTGCGCGCGGAAGAGTGGAGCCGGCTTCTGCGCGGGAGAATTCTTGAGCTGCGGCGCCAGGCGAGAACAGGCGCACGCCGGGCAAGCATTCGGGCGCGCGAGATTGCGCACGATTATCCTGTGCAGGTCGCCCTGGGAGCAGGCGCGCTCGGCGTGGTGGTTGGAGCGGGGCTGAGGATTTGGAGGGGGAACCGTGGATAGGACTGGAGAAAAGGAAAAATCGTTTGGTGCTGTGCTGGCTGAGACCAGAGAAGAAGTGAAAGAGTTCTTTGGCACGCGAATCGCCATCCTGAAGGCGGAGCTAAGCCAGAAGGCGCGTACGTTCAAGTATGCGGTCCCTCTGCTGGCGGGCGCAATGGTGCTGCTTCTGGCCGGGTGGATCGTTCTGACGTTCGCCTTCGTAGGCCTGCTCGCCGGGCTCTTCCAGCCCAGCCCGTACGCATGGGTTTGGGCCGGGTTTATTATCGCCGGTATTTATCTGTTGGGTGGCGTAGCGGTCGGCTGGTTCGCTTATAGCGAACTGAAGTCGGTCGGCGTGGCCCCGAACCGTACGCTGGAGATACTCAAGCAGGACCAGGTCTGGATCCAAAATGAGGCGAGGACAGCATGACCAGCTCCAATATTCCCGTGGATGTGCTGGAAAAGCGCGCAGCCGACCAGCGGCGGCAGCTTCACAATACCGTCAGCGAGCTGCGTCACAGCGTGAAAGAGCGGCTGGACGTAAAACGCAACGTGCGCGAGCGGCTCGGACTGGTTTCCGGTGTGCTGGGCATTCTTGGGCTGGTGGCAGGGTACGCTGTGGCAGGGATATTCACCGACTAGCCCGGCTCTTTAAACCCATCTATCAGCGTCACTTAAGCTCCAGCAGGGGGCCGGCGGTACGGCTCCCGCCCCCTCTTACCGTGTTTCTACACCGACTTCCTGAGTTGATGAATCATCTGTCCCGCCAGCATTTTTCATGATATAAACCTTCATTCACTCTTCTCCACCATCCAAAATCAGCCCTTGATACGGGCACGGGTTCTTTGCGAGGAGGCAAATGTCATCAGAAGCGAGGACAGGGAAAAGATTTCCGCTGGAATTGCCGATCAAAATCCATGGTAAGGGCGGCGACGATAGCGGAACGACCGCCAACATGAGTTCCGCCGGAGTCTATATCATGGCCGATCTGGACTTGGCGGTTGGCTCACCCATTGAGTTTGATATCACTCTACCGGCCAACGTGCTGGGTACTCCCACGGATGTGGAAGTCCGCTGCAGCGGACGCGTGGTTCGCAAGGAAGGGGCCGCGGCAGCCAGCGCCAATTCCAGCCGCAAAAAGAAGAAGAATGGCGTGGCGTGCGTCATCGACCAGTACAAATTCATTCGCAAGAATAAAGGAACCAAATAAATGCTGAAGATCATTTTGGCTGACAACCAGGCAATCTTCCGCACGGGGGCGGCGAAGGTCCTGGCGGTTGAGGACGATTTGCGCATCGTTGCCCAGGCCGAGAACAGTGAAAAGATGATGATGGCCCTGGAGAAATTCCACGCAACCGTGATGATCTTCGGCGTGGACATTCATCCCAGCCTGCAGCAGGTGGTGGAGACGGCAAGAAAGTTCAAGACCCGGCTCGTGCTGATTGCGGAGACCGGCCAGGATTCACGGCACTACCTGACCAATGGAATCAACGGCGTGATTTACCGCAACGTGAGCGGAGAGTCGCTGGTGCAATGCGTGCGCAAGGTCAGCAAGGGCGAAACGTGGGTGCAGGACACCCAGGAAAGCAAGGAAACCGCGGAAAACGATCTGGTGGGCGCGCGGGTCCGGGACCGCCTGACCGCCAAGGAACTGAAGATCGTGGCGCTGATTGTGCAGGGTTATAAGAACAAAGAGATCGCATCTCAGCTGGGCACGACCGAACAGGTGATCAAAAACTATTTGCGCAACGTGTATGACAAAATCGGGGTGTCTGACCGTCTGGAACTGGCGCTGTTCACCATCCACCACCGGATTCTGGCGGAGGCAGCGGCAACCTCAGTGGCCGCGGCGACACAGAGATAGTGTCCGAAAGATGAGCTTTCCTGAAATTATCGGGGAGCAGCGCGTTCGCTGCTCTTGAGCAACTCGTTCACGATTGTGACGAGCTCCTCCGGGTTCACGGGTTTTTCCAGGTAAAGATCGGCCAGCGGCTCGGCGGCCTGAAAAGCTTCTGCCACGTACCCCGATACGACCACTACGGGCATGCTGCTGTTGTTTTTAGCAGCCTGCACTACGGCGCGACCATTCGCATCACCCAGGCGCCAATCGGTTACCACCGCATCGTAGGTGTTGTGCTGGAGTTTC
>DATIWA010000703.1:0-5008 GCA_035465515.1 Candidatus Limnocylindrales bacterium
GCGTCGGGGAAAACCGGAACGGAATTCATGCGCATCGCCGGCCCGCGTTCGAAATCAGCGGCAATCAACAGCGGCAGTTTGGAGTCACGCTGCAACTGGTTGGACATCACAGCGCATTCCAGGGGCAGGCTCTTGAGCAGAATGGGGCCGTCCACGTGCACCGTCAACAGTACGGAACCGATGTGGTACTTCTGCATCTGGTCGCGGAACTGTTTGTAGGCATCGCTGTCAAAATTTTCAAAGTCCATGAAATAGCGGACGCTCAGCATTTGCCCGACTTTTTCTTCCAGGCTGAGTTTTTTGAGCGTCTTTGCGGCCCAGCGACGACCATCTTTTGTAAGTTCAACAGGAGCAGCTTTTGAGTAGCGCTCGCCGCCGGATACGGCCACAGGAAGGAAGAAAGCCGCAATGATGGCAGACAGCAAGAGCGTCCGGAGATAACCCATGGGCCAAAGATAACAGAAGAGTTGCTGAATCAGGCAGCCCTTGCTGAACTCTCCGCTGTCCGGACGCCACTTCGCGCGACCCGCGGCAAAAGCACCCATACCATGCCGTAGAGGAAAAGGGAGATGGCCACTGAGCCCGCGGTGCCGCTGCGAAAATCCTCCACCAGCAGCTTCAGCGCGCAAAAGCCCATCGCCGCGTACCCCAGCCATACCAGTTCCGGCCGCTTCCAGCGCGACCCGGTAAACCCGAACGCCAGCGCCGCCACGCAGATCACTAGGGTACGAACAATGGCCAGCGATGACGCTTTTGCCCCCTCGTGCAAGGCAATTCGCACGATTGCCAGCACCAGAACGGCTGTCCCGGCATAAATGGCCAGAGCTGCATAGCCGAGCCGCAATGCCCGTGCCTGCCAGTTTTCGCCCTTGATGCGGAAGGCAATGGATTGGCACAAAAAGACGGCAAACGCGGCAATCCAAAGGGGCGCCGGCGGCAGGGCAGGAACCCTTGCAGTAAGGACCTGGGCCGCATAGGCAAGGAATCCCGAAGCGCCGGCCGCGGCCGCCAGGTAAACCAGTCCATGAAAGCCGGGTACGAGGAGACCGTACCTGGCGGTTGCCGCAGCCATCAGCATTGCCACAAGGCTGAGCCACAACGTCAGCGGCCCGACGGAAAGGCTGAGGAAGCTGCCTGCAACCAGCAGGGTGGCGGCCCAGGCCGCGAAAACATGGTAATTGCGGGCCTGAAGACGCCGGTTAAATCGCAGATGCGCAGCCCAGTAACACGCGGCGGAAGCCGCCAGACAAAAGACCCCCACCACCGGTGCGGCCGCATTATGGGTCACGCGCAGGATGCCGACAGCGGCAAGGAAGAAAGCAATCACCGTCTGCACCGCTTCAAACGGCCGGATGAGGCGGCCGAGAGTAATGGTCCGCAGCAGTGTGCTGAGGCCGTAAACGGCGAACAGCGCAATCGAGAGCGCCAGCAGGGCCACCGCGGACACCGGCTTGTAATCAGGCGACGGCCCTTCCGCCCGGGTATATACCGCTATCAGGGCAAGAATCGCCAGGTCGGCGGTGAACGCAACCAGCGGCCGCAAGCTGAACCAGTGATCGCGGCAAGCAGCCGTCTCGGCGACGACGGCCATCGCCAGAAGCGCCAGCGTGAAGGGCACCGGGTCACGGGCGACAACGAACAGTGAAATTCCGGTAATTGCTGCGGCCAGAGTTGAGACCCAGACAACGGACGAGAGATTGCGCTTCCATGCCAGAGCCGAGGCGGACACCACAAACCCCACGAGCACGGCTGCCGTTACCCAGCACGAGAGCACCCCGAACTTCACCGTGAGCTCCCACAACATCGGGGTAAGAATCAGCGCGGAGCTGATGCCGTAAGCGGTGCCCGCGAAACGGGCGCCGCCGCCCGCGGCCCGCGCCGCGAAAACCAGCCAGGTAAATGCATAGGCCAAAGCGATCGGCACAACCGTGGTCCATGGCAGCAACCCTGATTCGGCGATCGCTCGCAGCACATATGCGCCGGCTATGCCCAGGAAGATCTTGCCGATGGCGGGCATCACACCCCCGTTCCGGGCATCCGCAAGCTGGCGAACCGGGTGCAGGGCGCCCGCTTGCGCAGCGGCCGCCGGCCGGGACGCCAGATTGGCTGCTGGAGCCGGACGTTGCTCCAGCGCAGCCACGCGCGACTCCAGTTCGTTGATTCGCGACGTGAGCCGCTCCAGGACCTCTGCGATTTTCTCGGAAAGAATCTCCATGATCCCCTCCGTTCAGGTTGTCTAACTGGTGATCCGGGCGTGATGCGCGGCCGCCGCGCGCGAAAGCCGCGCGGGCTCGTTCTCCGCCCACGGCGGCAGAACCTTGATGAGGACCCAAAGTATGAACAAAGGAAGGACCGTCAGCGCTATGGCCGGCAGCAGCCCTTCGCGCGTGGCAAAGCCCATCTTGTATGTGGTGTATCCAAGAAAGCTCTTGGAGAACAGCTGGCCGCCAATGACTACGTTCCAGCGCATGGCGAAGATGCCAATCAAGGTGAGGCACCCGGCAATCGTATAAATGCGTTTACGCGTTTTCTCGGAAAGCCTGAACACCTGGGTCAGGGCCAGCAGCGCAATGGGAGTGACTGTGCCCAGGAAAATCTGGATCACAACCTGGGAAAGATACAGCCGCGTGTGGACCATGAAATCCAGCGACCGGAAGGACTCGTCCGCCTCGTAAATGCGGTGAATCAGGTCAAGCATTTCCAGGCTGAAATCAATGATGAAGGTGTAAAGGAGATATTTTGCCACCGTGTCCACGCAGCGCATGTCAATGGGCTGGCCTCGCAGCCTGGTCAGCAGCATGTACAGCAGCAGCACGGTCGCGATCCCGGAAACCATTGCCGAAAAGAGGAACACAACCGGCATCAACGGCGTGGACCACCAGGGATTCGCCTTGATGGAGCCGAAAATGAACCCGACATAACCATGCAACAGGAATGCCGACGGAATGCCGATCACGGTAACGATCCAGCCGACCCGGTCATCAATTTGCAGGGACCGTTCACTGATGTTGGTTGAGCCCAGGGTCAGAGCGCCATACAGCAGGCGGCGCCACCCGGTGCTGGATTGATACTGAAGCACGATGTCCTTCCGGTAATCCAGCCAGATTTCCACCACCAGCACGGCCATCAGGTACCACAGGTACACGAAGCCGAACATGGCCATGGCGGACGAGCGGTGCGGGGTCAGGTACATCTCCAGGGAGCGCTCAGGATGGCCGAGATGCAGCTGCAGCGGCAGGGGCGCAACCAGCAGGAAGGCAAGCGCCGTGAGCAGCGCCAGCCGGTAGGTCGGCTTCACTTCTTTCACCTGAAACACGCGTTCCAATGAGGCCAGGATGAATGCCCCGGCCACCAACCCGGTGAGATAGGGGTAGAGAACAATGAGAATGCTCCATTGCAGCTCTACTTCGTTCGGGTACATAAAGCCTTGAGTCGGCACTCTTGATCTCCTTTATCGCACGGACCCATCCAGGGCGTTGTAGTAAAGTTTGGCTCCGGTGGCCAGGTGCGGCTTCAGTACCTGGACGCTGTGGGTGCGGAGAAATTCATGGATCGGGTCCTTCGGGTTTTTCAAGTCAAAAAGCTGGCGCGCACCGGTGGGGCACACCTCGCAGCAGGCGGTGGTGAGTCCCTTGGTGATCCGGTGATAACAAAGCGTGCACTTCTGCGCGACTTCCTTCTGGGGGTGAAGAAACCTGCATCCGTAAGGGCAGGCCTGGATGCAGTAGCGGCACCCCAGGCAGTACTTCTCATCCACCAGGACGACTCCGTCCGGCGTGATGAAGGTGGCGCCCACCGGACAGACCTGGGTGCAGGGTGAATCCGCGCAGTGATTGCACATCTTGGGAACAAAGAACTCCTTCACGCCAGGTTCATTGATCGGCGTAAAACCATGCTTGCCGCCGTCGGGAGAGTCCACCCGCGGATTGTCGAGCCCCCACTCTTCTGACACGCGGTAACGCTCAATCCAGGTGCGGTAGTATCCATCGGGCACGTTATTTTCCTTCTGGCATGCCCGCACGCAACTGCCGCAGCCAATGCACTTCTCGATGTCAATGAGCATGCCCCACCAATGCTCGCTCATGTTGTAGTTGGGCGCCGCTTCCGGAGTCCCGGCAACAACGTGCTCCCAGGCAAGGGCGGCAGCGGGCAAGAGAATCAACATCTGGCGACGGGTGATGTTCATTTCTTTCCTCCCGCTTCTATGGCCGGACTGTGCGGCTGGTGGCACGTTTTGCAATCGAGCCCCCCGGAGTGATCGGCAGACGCGACCTGGGGAAAGTCTCTCGGCTTGGCGCCGTTCGCTTCATGGCAGCCCGCACAGATCACACCCGTGTCCGGCTTCTGCGGCACCACAGAAGCAGGATCTTCAACATGCGCGGCCAGAGGGCCGTGGCAGGTCTCGCAACCCAGACGCGCATGCTTTCCCTTGCTTTTGATTTCCACGATGTCTGAATGACAGTCCTGACATGCCTGGCGGCCCGCGAAAGAAATGGGCTGAGTCTTGATTTCCTCGATGGCATTCCCGCGATAATGGCCGTACTCACCGAAGCTGCGCGGCACCATCAGACCGCGAACCACAACGAACAGCACAATGCCGACCAGAAAAACCGCCGCTAATCGGAAAAGATGTCCTGCATCTTTGAATATATTCATCTCTGTATCCGCTAAGAATCGCTGTATAAAGACTCTATTTACGACTTGAACAGCTAAAGACCTGTTTCTCAGAACGGCAACGAAGGGTTTCAACCTTGTCGCCACCATGCCTCGGTATTGTGCGGAGTATGTGAGTAGCGGGCTGTGCTGACCGTCACATCGGGCCGTGACCTGCATCACGTTGCGGCAGCGTGGACCAGCTTTGGGACGAATGAACGGCCTATTGCCTTGGGAGCATCGCGCTGCGATCATTAGTGGCGTCGTCATGCTGCCTTCCATCATCCGAATGTTTTCACTGGTCCCCGCGTTGGGTCTCTGCGTTGCCTTGCTGCCGTTGCATTTACATTCAGAG
>DATIWA010000704.1:0-2602 GCA_035465515.1 Candidatus Limnocylindrales bacterium
GGCTTTCCCGCTCAGCGTGTATTTCCTGCTCCAATCGGATGCGTGTGCAACCGATGGCGCCAATATCGAGAAAGCGGCCAAACCCGCAACCATGAATCCGCGCATGCTGATGCCCCCTACAAGAAGAGTACGCTCAAACACTGAACTACGACGGCAGCGTCCCGCCGGTTCCATCAGATGGGGCGATATACTGCGAACAGTACGCAATGCAAAAAACCGGATTGGTGCTCGCCGGGTTGTTACTCACGACTCCTGCCTGGGCAGTGGCTCCCAAAGTTACCTTCTATAAGAACGTCGCGCCGATCATTTATTCGGAGTGTTCGGTTTGCCACCGGCCCGGCGAATCAGCGCCGTTTTCGCTGCTTTCCTATGAAGACGTGAAGCGCCACGCGTCCCAGATCGCGGATGTGACCCAGCGCCGGTTCATGCCGCCCTGGCAGCCCGAGGCCGGGTACAACGACTTCAATGAGGCGCGGCGGTTGACCAACGCCCAGATTCAGACACTGCGGCAGTGGGTGACGGACGGGGCTCTGGCCGGCAACCCAGTGAATGCGCCGAAACCACCCAGGTTCAGTTCCGAATGGCAGTTGGGTCCGCCGGACCTGGTGCTCCACGTCGCGCAGCCCTTTCAACTGGCCGCCGGCGGCAAGGAAGTGTTCTGGAATTTTGTGATGCCGGTGCCGGTGAAGACGGAGCGTTGGGTGCGCGCGATCGAGGTGCGTCCCGGGAACCCGAAAGTGTTTCACCACGCGAATGTCATCATCGACCGGGCCGGCAACGCGCGCCGCCTGGAGCCCAAGCCCGGCGCCGGATTCGAGGGCATGGACGTGACCGTGCAAGAGGATTCGTTCGACCCCGACGCCCACTTCCTCTCCTGGAAACCGGGCAGCGAGCCTGTCGTGGCGCCGGATGGGATGGCATGGAAGGCCACTCCGGGTATGAACCTGGTGTTGAACGTCCACTGCCGGCCGACGGGAAAGCCCGAGACGATCAACCCAGAGATCGGCATTTATTTTACGGATAAGCCGCAGACGAAATTCCCCATGCTGGTTCAGCTCGAGCATGATGGGGCGATCGATATTCCGCCGGGAGACAAGGATTTTCTGGTGTCCGACGATTTCACGGTGCCGGTGGATTTGAACGTCCTGGCCGTTTATCCCCATGCGCATTATCTGGCGACGCTGATGGAAGGCTACGCGACTCTGCCGGATGGAACGCGGAAGTGGCTGATCCGAATCCCGAGTTGGGATTTGAACTGGCAAGGCGTCTACCGCTGCAAAGAGCCGGTGTTTCTCCCGCGCGGGACAGTGGTTTCGATGCGCTATCACTATGACAACTCCACGGGGAATGTGCGCAATCCGAGCAATCCTCCGAGGCGCGTGACGTCGGGGAATGCCTCAACCGATGAAATGGGGCACCTCTGGCTGCAGGTGCTGCCCGTGGCGGATTCCGACGAGCGCGCGGAGGTGCAGGAGGCGCTGATGAAACACCGCCTGGAGAAATATCCGGGTGATTTTTCCGCCGACTTCAATCTGGGCGCTCTGATGATGGACCAGGGGAAGCCGGCCGAGGCCATTCCTTATTTTGAGCTGGCGAGCCAATCGCAGCCGTCGAGCGCCCTGGCCGCGAATGAACTGGGCGTTGCGCTGATGAACCAGTCCCGGCTGCCCGAGGCATGGAAGGTATTCCAGCGCGCGGTGGATCTGGATCCGGCCTACACCGATGCCCGCTTTAATCTCGCCAGCGCCGAGGCGGCGGGGGGAGACTGGCCAGCAGCCGCCAAGGATTTTCGCCAGGTGGTAGCGGAGGCGCCTCAGAACGAAAAGGCCAGCCAGCACCTGGGAGAGGTGCTCTATTTGTGGGGTGACGATTTTGCCCGGGCGGGCAACTTCGGGCAGGCCGCCCAGCGCTACCAGGAGGCGCTGGTTTACCGGCCTACAGATCCGGAGTTGCACACGAATCTGGGCCAGGTGTTCGCCCAATTGGGCCGGAAGCAAGAAGCACAAACCGAATTTGAGGCAGCCTTGCGACTGAATCCCTCATTCGAACCGGCGAAGCAGGCTCTCACGCTGCTTCAGCGGAATTAGAACCCAGGGAACGTTCCCCAAATTACTATTTTTCTTCACTCGATGATTGCTTTCGCATCTGCTGAGCAAAAAGAGCGAAAAAAAGAACCAAAAGTGAACAAATGCCTTGCACACGATGAGCAGTTTGGCATAGAATCACCCCAAGATACTTTTGCTGCCCCATGTGGGGCAGCATGTTTTGGGTGGTCAGTTGTTTGGGGAGTCAAAGCTGATGTTTCTGCAGTCTGAGTGGTATTTGAGCTCAGGCAATTGTGCTATGTCAGCCGCGCCAAGCGGTTTCAGGAAAGCGCCGGACTGTAGTCTCAGCCCGATCCTTCCCTCTTCTAATATTTCTTTCAGGGAGACCTTATGATTCAGGGCAGGTGGTTGCACAGGGGGGCCTGTTGTTCCTTCCTTTTGTTGTTCCTGCTGTTTGCCGCCGGCTTAACCGCCGTGCCGGCTCACGGCCAAGTGCTTTACGGTTCGCTGGTAGGCACAGTCACCGATCAGACGGGCGCGGTGGTTCCGGGCGCTAC
>DATIWA010000705.1:0-6529 GCA_035465515.1 Candidatus Limnocylindrales bacterium
TTCAACATCCGAGAGTCTTCCAACTCCCACCGAAGCTTTCGTGCGGTAGCGACAATCCTTGGCCAGGTAGCTCAGTTGGTAGAGCGCAGCCCTGAAAAGGCTGGCGTCGGCGGTTCGATTCCGTCCCTGGCCACCATTCCAACCCTCTGAAAATCCACCTATTTGCGTCGGGCTTCTCATCGTGCTCGAATTTGGCCGAACGGAGAATCCTCCGTTTTCAAGGCTGTCGTCTGCCGGGTTTGGCGAGCGAAAGAATTCGCCCGCAGCAAGACAGGCGAACCCGCCATATAACTCGGCGAAATAAACATCGCTGAAGTATTTCCTTAGCGCCTCCCATGGATGCCGGTTTGCCAGGTCGAGTGACACGCCAAATGGGCTTGTTGCCAGCACAAATAACGGCGCAAGTCGAGCGAGCCAGTTATCTGGGACTTTAAAATCCAGAATCACGAAGCGCCGACCACGCACCAGGGCTTCCGAAGCTCTGTGGATCACGTCCGCGTATTCCGGAACAAGTGTCAGCGCAAAGGTCGAAACGATGCCATTCACTGCCTGCGGAAGTTGGAACGTTCCTGTATCCGATTGCACGAGATCCACATTCGTCCAACCATTACGGTGAATTCTGGGACGCGCGCCGGCCAGCATGGAATCTGTGAGATCCATGCCGACTACCAGCGAGCTAAAATCAGTACGAGAGTTGGAGCGACACATGACCATCAAAAGGACTGTCCCGGTGGAATCTGCCTCTGCGTTCATCGATGAGAAGATCAAGCAACTTTCTTCCGGACCCGGCGTGGGAAACTGGCGGGGGAAGACGCTCGCGAAAGTGCGCGAGATCATACACCAGGCAGACCCCGAGATCGTGGAAGAGTGGAAGTGGGTCAAGGCGACATCGCCGGGGACCCCCGTCTTTTCCCACGGCGGCATCGTCTGCACGGGAGAGACGTACAAGAACGTCGTCAAGATGACATTTCCCAAGGGAGCTGCGTTGAAGGACCCTTCAGGTCTATTCAACTCCAGCCTTGAGGGGAACGTCAGGCGCGCCATCGACATCCGTGAAGGCGACAAGGTGGATGAGGCGGCCTTGAAAGACCTCATCCGCGCCGCAGTGGCGCTCAATCTCAAAGGTAAAAGTAAGCCCAAGCCCGGACAGAAACCCGGGTTGGCGCCCCGTCGAGCGCGCAGCAAGCGGACCTTTTAGCTATGCAACGCATAGCCGGCCCCACGCAGCCTATTTCGAATTCACGATCCGGTCGAAAGCCAGGCCGCTCGAGCGTTCGCCCCGTCCGACCTGCTTTTGCACTCCGAGCCAGACGTAGGCCTCCCCTTTCGTCCAGCGAGTCCGGCGGAATGACTGGCTGACAATGATCCCTGCCCGCGGCACCTCTTCTTCGTGCAGGAAATAAGGCTGCTTCACCGCTTCATCAAGTCCCTGGCGCACCAGAGTGGTGCGCGGCGGTATTTTTTCCGGCGGCAGCGGATCACCTTCGATGATCCGCAGCATGCGGCTTCGCTGCAGTTGCACCTCCCTTACCGAGTTTGGAACATGCACCGGAACGAATGGAATGAAATGCTCCGGCACGCCGGTCATCGCAAGGTAGGCGATCCCCGCCTGGAAGGGCGGCGGCGCTCCTCCTCCGGCGGCAACAAGCCGCTCGTGATACTGCACGGTTTCCAGGCCTTCATCCTTGCCGGACCGCCCGGTTCCCGCGACTGAGGGTATGGTCTTCTCAATCGCCCACACCATGTTCGCGACCTCGTCGCGCGCCAGTTCCACTTCCTCCTCCGGGTCGCCGTCCATCGTCTTGGCCACCACCGGCGGTATGAACAAGCTGGTGTCTGCCTGTCGTTCGGAAAGGCCCTCCGAATTTATCTGGAACATTGCCCATCGATGCCAGTTCTGTTCAATTCCCGTGCCCGCGGCTGTAATCCAGAAGCGCTCCCCGAACGTGTTGGTCACCGCCAGGCCCTCCACATGGGCCAGAGTTCCCGCAGGCAGGCGGAAAGGCACCAGGAACCAGTCGTCCGCATAGACCAGCGCGAATTCCATCAAGAGCAGTTGCGCCAGATCGGTGGTGGAAGGTTTCACCGCGCCGAAGTCCGTCTTGCGGTCTTCAAGCGCCCACCAGCGCGGGTCCGGCATGCCTTGAAAACTCACCGGTGAGGGCAGGAACGAACTGACGTTGAACTGTTCTCCGGGATCGGCGGCGGCGCCCAGGCTTCCCGGCGCGTAATCGAAGGAATACCAGTCCAGCCGGCCCTGCGCATACTCCTCGGCCGCGAGTACCCGTTCTTTGCCCTGCTTCGGCACCGAGCAGGCGAACTGGTATTCCAGATACGGAGGCTTCCAGGCATCCTCTTTATCAGGTTGGTAGTACAGGCCGGAAAACCAGCGCTCGAATTCATCGCCCAAATCGTCCAGCTTCGCCTTATCCGCAGGGCCAGCCAGTGTAATTCCGTCCGACGCCCGGTTCCCCGGGTTGGCGCCCAGAAAAAGATGCAGATCGCCGCCGTCAATGCCTCGCCCGGCCAGCGCTGCATACTGCTGCCATCCGTGGCGGTGCGCATAGACATAGTCCGTTGTTTCGTCCTGCGGAGGCAGCGTGATCGGATACAGGTCCAGGTATTGCGAAGCATAAGCCGCGAGTCCGGCATCATTGAGCATCCTGCGCCACTGCCTGCCGAGTTGCGCCCGCAGATCAAGCCGCATCTTTTGTCCGTTCCACACCCAGCGCACGCTGCGCTGTTCTGCTTTGGTCTCCAGCGGGACATTCGGCTCGAAGGCCTCCGTGGCCCCGCCTCCGGGCTGGTACTTTGTGACCGGGGCGGCGCGCATTTGGAGCTTTGCCACCACCGGTGAGCCTGCATCGTCAGCCTTGAATTCTCCGATTTGCCACTGTTTGGTCAGCATCCAGAGCGGATCGCGGACCTCCGCTTTAAGCGCCCGGTCGAAGTCGGCGCGCCGCGGCCGGCCCTCCAGCCGGTTCCACACCGTTATGGTCGGAAATAATTTCTCCTTCAGCGCCAGCTTCAAATCGGGGACAACATACTTTACGTCCATCGGTCAGCTCCGAATCATTTCGTACACCCGGTTGTTGATCGCCAGATTGGTTGCGATGTGAATCTGGTAGAGGGTCACAGCCATCAGCGTTGCAGGCAGAAACTGCGCATATGCGGATGCGTCTATCTGCGCCGGCTCCACTCCGCGGGCCTTAGCCGCATCCAGGGTCTCATTGATGCTGTCCACCAGATCGTTCCACGACCAGTGTCCCTTCAACGCCGCCGGAACCGCAAGCAGGATGGCCTGCGGCGGCTGGGAACTGGGGCGATCGAAGTGGAAGGTGACTCCGGAAGTCACCTCGTCGCCGGGCACCAGTTCAGGCCACTCGTCGAGCAGAAGACCGCACTGGCTGGCAGCGCGGTTGAACGGAACGGAAAAGTGGGCGGTGTATAACAGCCGGTTGCCCGGTCCCGCTTTCACCGGATCGAATTCAAGTCCCAGCCAGCGATCGTCGGGCGTAAACGGCAGTTGTACGGCGTTGAGCGCCGCCACGTCCGACCCAAAAGCTTCGCTCAGCACCGCCAGGTTTTCCCAGGCGTTCATTTTGTCCCGCACCCGGGCCAGTCCGTAGAGCCAGTCGTACACCGGGAAGCGACGGCCTGCGGCTTTCAAATCATCCAGCAGGGTTGATGCCCCGGCAAGGCAATTGCCGAATTCCAACCCGCTGTCATCGCCCAGCTTGAAGCGGGGCACGATCTGCATTTCATCGCCCAGGACCGTGCGTGCCGCGGTGCGCAACTGCTGCACCCGGTCCGCCGGCGAAGTAAGCGCGGCGGCCGCGGTCATTGCCGTCTGGGCCGTCTGGATCCTTTTGCTCACGTCGTCGGCGATGGCCGTTATCCTTGCAACCAGCATGTCCCGCAGGGTGGACATGGCTGTTTTCTGGTCCGTGATGTCGAAGGGTATTGCGTCGTGTTCCGCCAGAGCCGGCCGCAACACGTCTGCCGCGGCGGCAAAATCCACCAGCTTGTTGCCGGCGAACTTGAGAAGGTTGTTGATCTGGGTGAGGCGGCTGTCAAACTGGACTTTCAGGGCCTCGACGGAAGCCTTGTAAACATTCGGATCGGCGGGTAAAGGCGTCGTGGTGCTTGAAGCAATCAGCCCCTCGGCCTTTTGCAGCATGGCCAGCCGGTCGGCGTCGGTTGTGAGACCCGGCCACGTTGCCATGAGCGCGTCGTAATCAGAGCTTTTCCCCGCCCACCGCGCGGCGAAACCACTCAGCACATTCGCGATCGCGTCGTAGATCGAGCGGATGTCGGCGTGAATCTGCCCCGTGCCGGTTTGCGGCATGCCATACAAAGCGGCCGTTAGCAGGGCGTCGGACACTTTGCGCGCGTAGGTGTCCAGGTCGGATGCATCAGCCTCAAGGGCCACCAGGGCATCACGCGCAGTGGTCAGGGTGGTGATGGCCTGTTGTACGCGTCCGGCCAGTTCTGCGTCGTCCCATGTCCCGTCATCAGGCTGGCTTTCCAGGGGCATGGCCATGTCAGCCGGGGTTACGGGACGGCTTTTCAGCGCCACAACTCGCAAACTGCGCACCAGCGGGGCAAGCTCCATCAAAGAGATTTTGCCGGCGACCGGCTGCGTGTATTCGATGGTTACTGCCATGTCAGGATGAGCGTCTGCTCCGTAACGGACCAACTGAACAATCCGGTCGTCCAACTCGGACTGCGCCTGATCAAGATCAAGGTTCGCCAGATAAAGGAGGTCGATTGGTTGCAGAGCAAGGTCTTGCTGCGAAAAGGTGGCTGTTTTGGGCGCGACCAGCGCCGGCGTGCTGTAGGTGACCCGCACAACGACGTCGGCGGGATCCGGCAGGCGCCCTGCCAGCCAGAGATTCAGCGGGGCCTCGGCCCGCGCGCGAGGCGTCATGGGCACGGAGCTGGGGGAGGCGCCAGGATCAGCGCCGGGATCCAGATGCAGCGCCACGCGGTGCGTCAGGGAGATACCGCTGCGCGGCGTGTTCACGACCTCCGCCTCCGGTGGGTGGCCACCCTTGCTGAATGCCGTGGTGTTTGCCGCAGCGCGGTCGAAGTTGCCCTGCACCACCTGATAAACGCTTTCCGCCATCACCAGGTCGGCAAGCGCGTCATAAAGATCCATCAAAGCGTCAGCCTCGGCATCCAGAGCGATCTGCTCCTGGGCGCCTGCGGGCGGCAGTTGGTCAGGACCCGGGCCGCTGGGCATGCCGAAGGGGTATGATTTTTGTCCGCTGGTGCGTATCTGCTCCACCAGCTTCACGCCATCAATAACGTTGCGCGCCTCCAGCAGTGTGATATCGGTCTTGTCGTCCGGCGCAGTGCTCTTGAGCTTTTTCGCCACCAGCGGAAAAGCCTGCCGCAGCGGATAGATGAACTTGTCCACTTCCGCCAGATTGTGTTCGTCGTGCAGGCCGCGTTCAAAACGGTAGCCAAGCAGGGCCGGCAGAGTCTGCCCGTTGCGGATGCCCTCCAGGACTTCCATGGCGCGCCGCACCCGGTCCGACGAAAGATTCACCGCCATGGCGTCAGGGTTCGCCGGCGAAGCATTCACTTTGTACGCGTTCTTCAGGATGGCCGCGGCTGCCGCGTGATTCAAAGACGGCGCGTGGATGTACCCGGAGTTTGCGGAGTCGTGCTGAAGCGGCGCATCCGCAGGACGCTGGAAAACGGCCGCCAAGTTAGCGTCCAGTTTGACCGGTGAGAGCGGCTGCGGGTTGGGGCGCAGGTCTTCGAGCCACGCGTACGCGCCCAGATAGAGTCCGCCGGGGGCTTCCTCCCTGCCCGGCGCGCGCATCTCCTCAAGCCGGGCAGTGGTCAGCCCGGTCTTCCAGGCATCAAGCCGATAGGTGCAGCAATCAATGTGCTCGGCAAACAGCCGTTCCAGCGCGGCCGTGGAAGTGCCTTTCAGGAAATCCAGTGCATCCACAGTCTCCCGCAAATCTGCCGTCTCGACCGCGTTGCGCAGGACCGACGGCAGCAGAATGTATTCACCCAGCGTGGTGCTGTTGTTCCCTGTAATTTCCGGTCGCGGCGAGTAGAGGTGCTGGAACTTGCTTTTTCCGGCGTCAGCCGCCGACTGCACGTGAATGAAGGCCGGTTCGCGTCGTTCCACCGCTGCATCCACCAGCGCATGGCTCTCCAGCAGCCTGATGGCCGTGTCCCAATGCCCAAGCATCATGGCATGGCGCAGCAGCAGATAAAGGAGGGCGGTTGGTTCGGGATTGCCGCCGAAGTCCTGGCGGCGAATCACATCCAGGGATGACGTCGCCAGCCACTCAAGATAGTTCTTTTTGTCCGGTGTGTAAGCGCGAACCGGCTTGGTTTCCGACAGCGGCACGTCATCCACTACGGGGCCCTTCAACAGCGTACCCTGGCCGTAGAAGAATTTTTCCAGGATCGGGGCCGGGGCCTTTGGATCAGCTCCCACTCCCGCCAGCAGCTCCTGGCTGCGCTGTTTCAGCCAGTCTGCAATCAATCCTCCCACGAACTG
>DATIWA010000706.1:0-2506 GCA_035465515.1 Candidatus Limnocylindrales bacterium
CGACCGGCTCGTCATGAATGGCGTCTGGAAAGGTCCTTTTTCGGCGCCGCCGACGGGCATGGCAGGATTGATTGCGAGGACTGCTGGCAAAGGTCTTCGCTACGAAGCGTTACTAGCCGCTCAACTCGAAGGCGGCCGCGCGGGAGCGTCCGGCTCCGTCCTCACCATCACGAATGCCGACGCCGTCACACTAGTGGTGTCGGTGGCGACGAGTTTTGTGAACTATCACGACATCAGTGGCGACCCCGAGGCAAGGTGCAAGGGAGTGCTGGACGCGGTGGCCGCGAAGGATTTTACCGCCCTTTACAGGCGGCACGTGGAGGATTTCCGTGGGCTGATGAGTCGCGTGCCTCTGCAAATCGGTGATGCTTCCCAAAATGAAAAGCCGACGGACGAGCGTCTGGCGGCGGTTCGCGGGGGCAGGGAGGACGTGAATTTGCAGGCACTCGCGTTCCAATTTGGCCGTTACCTTCTGGCGTCCAGCAGCCGCATTGGCGGTCAACCGGCGAACCTGCAGGGCATCTGGGACGAAGCGCTCCTGCCGCCGTGGGGCAGCAAATACACCGTCAACATCAATCTAGAGATGAACTACTGGCCGGCCGAGGTGTGTAATTTAATGGAATGCACGCCGCCGCTGTTTGCCATGATTCGAGACCTGTCTGAAACCGGGGCGAGGACGGCCAGGACCTACTACAATTGCGATGGCTGGGTGCTCCATCACAACACCGACCTGTGGCGGGGCACGGCGCCGGTTGACGCCGCGAAATACGGCATGTGGCCAGTCGGCGGTGCGTGGCTCTGTCAGCAAATCTGGGAACATTACCTCTTCAGCGGCGACGAAGCGTTTCTCCGTGAAAGTTTTCCGGTGATGCGCAGCACTGCGCAATTTCTACTGGAGCTGTTGGTCGAGGATCCAAAACACCACTGGCTGGTCACGCCGTTCTCCATCTCGCCTGAACACACCTATCAAGACAATGAGGGCCATACCGGGTCGTTGTCACCAGGACCGACGATGGACATCGCCCTGATCCGTTAATTATTCGGGCACTGCATCGCAGCCGGGAAAACTCTCGGCGAAGATAAAGATTTTTGCGCGCGCCTGGCCGCCGCGCTGCCGAAGCTTCCGCCGTATCGGATCAACAGCCACGGCTATCTCCAGGAGTGGATTGAGGACTGGACGCCTGGCCCGGAAGGGCACAACGTCTCGCCGAATTTTCCATTCTTCCCAGGCAGCTCGATCACCCTAGGCGGCAACCCGGACCTGGCCGCCGCCATAGCCGGGTGGATGGAAAGTCGCCAACCCCGCGGAGGTTGGATCACCGCCTGGGACACGGCCGTCTGGGCCCGGCTGGAACGCGGGAACAAAGTGGAGGAGTGGCTCACCGCGCTGATGAAAAGTTCGCTCGCCGACAATTTGCATAACGGCCGGGCAAACCAGTCCGACGCCAACTTTGGCCTCACGGCTGCGATTGCTGAAGCGCTGCTGCAAAGCCGCCCCGGAGAGATCTCGTTATTGCCGGCTCTGCCGCCAGCCTGGGCCAATGGCTCGATTCACGGTTTGCGCGCCCGCGGCGGCTTCGAGGTGAGTCTGGAATGGAACGACGGAAGCTTATCCTCAGCGCAAATCTTCAGCAGGGCTGGGGGTTCATTGACGGTGCGTTGCGCAAACAACACAATCGAGCTGAAGATGTTACCCGGCAAACGGTTGCGCTTGAACCGAAACCTGACATTAATGAACTGAGGAGGCCCTTCCTGACAAGCATATGAAGCTGAAAGCCGTTTTGCTCATTCGCTCTTTGATTCCCGCACGACTGAGGCCGACGTGCGCGAAAAGCCCGATCGCACCGATCGTCTTGCTCATCGCGTCGATGCTCGCGCTCAGCCGCAGCCTGTCGGCCGCGGATGTCCCCAGGAATCCGGACGGCACCGGCGCTTACGCCACCGGCAAATATCGAAATCTTTTCGCTGAGATTGGCAAGTCTCAGCAGGAGATCCGCCGGAAGATAGACGCGGCATTTCAACAGTTGTTCCACGGCAACCAAACCAATGAGGCCGTGTATTACGAGGCCGGCACCAACGCCGATGGCTTGCTCGCGTTTGTCACTGACATCAAGCATCGCGACGTGCGCTCCGAGGGGCTGTCCTATGGCATGATCATCACTGTGGAGTTGAACAAGAAGGCTGAGTTCGACGCCCTCTGGAATTGGTCAAAAACCTATCTTTATGTTGCTGAGACGAATCATCCCTCCTACGGTTTCTTCACCTGGCAGGCGCGGACCAACGGTGTGCGCATGAGCCAGTTTGTGGCCCCGGATGGAGAGGAGTATTACGTCACCGCGCTGTATTTGGCCGCGCGCCGTTGGGGAAACGGAACCGGCATCTACAACTACAAGCAGCAGGCCGATGAGCTGCTCTCACGCGTGCGGCATCGCCCGGTCATCACGGGCTCGGTGCCGTGGCGCGGCAGTAACAGGCAGGTCAAGGCGGGTCCACTGTTTGATGAGCA
>DATIWA010000707.1:0-5478 GCA_035465515.1 Candidatus Limnocylindrales bacterium
CACGGTCCTGAGTGCCCGCCAGAGAACACGCCCGAAAAAGAACAACAGGCGCCAATAAGCAAGTGCCGGTTCTCACTGTTTCCTTACCTGTATGGTCCCGCGATCGGCCTTCAAACGCACTTCGGGGCCGCCTTTACCCACGGTCCCGCGGGCAGTGACATCGCGGCGGCTATTGTCCACAT
The DNA here is from genome assembly GCA_035465515.1 of Candidatus Limnocylindrales bacterium. Classification (GTDB taxonomy): domain Bacteria; phylum Acidobacteriota; class Terriglobia; order Terriglobales; family Acidobacteriaceae; genus Angelobacter. Next base: position 183 of record DATIWA010000707.1, read on the forward strand.
TCACGTTGAAGTCGGTGTGGATGTCTCCGCCCAGGCTGGTGGCGTCAAGCTGAAAGCCCGCGTTCGCCGGTACCGTTAGATCAATCTCGCCGTGGATGTTCGATACGTCAATGTTTCCCAGCGGGCCCTTCGGGCGCAGTTCCACTGTGGCGTTGCGATTGTCGATATGAATGTCTCCGCTCACGTCCTGCAGATGAACGCCTTTGCTGCGGCTGTCCAGGCGGAAGGGGCCGGTGACTGCATTGGCCCGCAGTTCGTCAGGCTCCATGTTGAAGTTTCCGTCGAGCCGCGCAAACTGGAGGTCGGTCCGCGAGGTGTTGAAGCGGAACGGCTTGGCCAGCCGTGCCATCTGAAGTTCGCCAAAGTATGTGCCGGTCATCGTCACCGTGCCGCCGATATCGGAAAGATGGCTGTCATTCACCAGGCCGTCCACGGAGAGATTCCCGCTCACGTTTTTCGCAGTGACATCGCCGCGCCGCACATGGACCGTGGCATCTCCCTTGATGTTCTCCACGCTTATGTTGCCGTGATCGGTGGAAGCTTCCACCGCGCCTGCGCGCTCCGTGATGGCAATATCTCCCGCGTGCGTGGAGACGGAAACCGGCGCGCCCGGAGGCAACTCCAGGTCCACATTGAACCGGCCGCGGTCAAAACTGCCGCTGCTCAGGTCCAGCAGCAGGATGCTGCCTTGCTGCTCGAATTTCGCTTTGGTTGATTCGTTGAGTTTGTTCGCGCTGTCCTCTGAGTCGGTTCGCAAAGTTTTCTGGATCACGGCATGCGCCTGGCCGTCCTGGCTCGGCGTGATCTTGATGTCGCCGCGATTGCCCACGATCTTGATCTGCTCGCTGCCGCTTACCGGCTGGGCAAAGTTGTCCGTAAAGTCGTAGCGGTTGCCGAACATTCCGCCGAAGAAATCTCCCACGTCAGGATCATTGCTGAGGTCGCTGTCAATCTGGCCCCAGTTCACGCCGGAAAGCCGGTTCGTGCTCGTGCCAATCATGATGAGCAGTATCAGCAGGAATACTCCGCCGGCGCCCATGCGTGGCGTGGCATATCCTTTGCTCCGCGCCCAGTAGTATTCGCCCAGCCTGATCAGGCCCCACAGAATCAGCAGGAGCGGCCAGTAACGGCCGAACCACCAGCCGAACGCGTGATAGGAGATCACCCCGATGTTGCGCAGTAGAAACACCGTGCCCAGCCCAATCAGCACCAGCGGTCCAAAGATTGAGCGCGGCCGGTAAGGGCGGGAGTAGGGTGCTGGATTCGGTGCACTCATGATTTCACCTCCGGATTGTTCTGCTCGGGCAAAGCCTGTCCGGCCGGAGGAGGAGCAGGTGTTCCCGTGTTCCAGTTGGCAGCCGGCGGCTGTGTCATTGCCGGTCCCGGCATCACATACTGCTGCACGTGGCCCTCAGTGGATGCCGTGCGCGAAAGGTACAGAAACACTCCCACCACAATCAGGATTGCCGGAGAGCTGGCGCCGAAATCTACCACGTTGAAGTTGTCCAGCAGGAACAGGACTCCCACCGTGATCAGGATGGCCGCTCCCATCAGCCCGCGGGCCTTGCAGCGCGGGCATGCGCAGGTGCGATTTCGTGTGTAGCCGTTGTCCATCGCTCCTCCTTATCCCTTCACCGCAATCGTGCGCTTGTAGGCAATCCACAGCCCCAGGCCAATCAGGATCACCGGCCACAGGCGGTCTGCGTTGAACCAGTTCATGTTGCCGAGAAGAAACAGCGCGCCTAAAGCGATCAGCACAATCGCCGCCACCGGAGTGTTGTCCGCCCCCTGATACGGCTGGGGCGGTGGGGCGCCCGCACCCTCGGCAGGGGCCACGAAGGCCGCGCTGCTGCCTGAGGCCGTCGCCGCGGATACCGCCGGCCCGGCCGCGGGCGGTGGCGTCGCCGTGGCCGTCGCCGTTCCCGCGTGCTGGTGCTCGTGCAATCCAAACAGGCGGTCCAGGCCCAGCGGATCGGGCAGCGGCAGTCCCATCCGTATGGCTTCGGCCGTCTTGTAGGCGTCAAATGCCATGTAGAAAATCCAGAACGCGATGAAGACGCCGAACGCGCCGGAAATCCGGTTCGCCGCCACAATGGACATCACAAAGATCACCACATGGATGAATGCCTTCATGAACTGGCCGTTGTACATGGCGCCCACGCCGGGAATGAATCCCAGCAGCATGGCCACGCCCGGGCTTGGCGAAGTGGCCGGCGGCGCCGCTGCCACCGGCATGACGGGGACCGCCGCTGCCGGCTGCCCTGCCGGGGCTCCATGCAGGCGGGCTGCGATGCAGGGTTCGCAATAGATCGCCCCCGTTACGTCGCGTTTACAGTTCTCGCAGAGCGCCTTTCCGCAAGTCCGGCAAAACGCGGCTGCCGGCGTGTCTGTGTGTATGGCGCAGTTCATATCTGGGCTCCTTCGTCTCTGGTCGTGAATAAGGCAACAATGCGGTCGGCATTGCCGGCAAACCTGCTTTGGGCCTGCTGTGGTGCGTTGTCGTCCCGCTCCTGGCTGTAGTTCTCGCGGTTTTGCGGACGTCCGTTGTTGTCCGGCTCGCTGTTCCAGTTCTGCTCCTGCCGGTTGTTCCTGTTGTTCTCCGGTGCGGGAGCTGTGTTCCTCTTGAGGCCCCTCACCCGCGATTCAACTTCGTACACGATTCTCATGTTGTCGTAGTAGCGCTGCACGCGGGCCTCAAGCTGTGTGTACTCCAGCACCACTGACTTGCGCAGCGTGCCGGGATGCGCGGCCATCCGCGCCAGATCGGTCACCCTCACTCCCGCAATGCTCAGCGTCAGGCTCAGCGAGAAGAAGGCCATGCAGAATGAGGTCACGAAGCGGGGAGTCAAAATGCCCGCGAACGGCGCCGGCATCTTCTGTCGCAGCCGCTCCAGCCATCCTGCCGGCGCGCCTTGCTGCGCCGCCTGTTCTTTGGCCTCAGCCAGGCTGGTCCTGGCCAGGATGTTGTGCACCAGGTTCTGCGGAGGCTCCACCTCCGGCAGCTCCCGCAGCAGCAACATGCCTTCCCGGGTTTCCGCGAACAGCGGGCCGCACAGCTCGCAGCTCAACCGATGGGCCTCAAACGCCTGCTGTGCTTCCCCTGCCAGCGCTCCATCCAGCGCCTCGGCCAGCAGCGCCTCGAACTGGCTGCACTGGAGACCGTTTTGTGACTCTCTGCTATTCATTGGCTCGCCTGCTTCTTATTACGAGAAAGTAATCTCGCAAGTTCCATTCTTCCCCGGTTGATGCGTGATTTTACGGTCCCTTCCGGCACCTTTAAAACCAGCGCAATCTCTTTGTAATCCATATCTTGCAGGTCCCTCAGGATGACCGCCTCGCGCAGGTCCGGCGAAAGCCTGCCCAGCGCCGCCCGCACCATCAGCTGGGTTTCCTTGCTGGCCAGCCGGTCGTCGGGCGAAGGGCCCTTGTCCGGGATCTGGCTGCTCAGCGGGGCCGAGTCTTCCTCGTTCCCCAGGCCTGCATCCATCGAATCCGTGATCCTGTCCTGCTTGCTGCGCCGGAAGTGGTCCACCAGAAGGTTCCGCGTAAGGGTGGTCAGCCAAGTGGTAAATGCCCCTTTTTCAACGTCATAGCTGGAAAGGGTGCGATAGACCCGGATGAAGACTTCCTGTGAAAGGTCCTCGGCGTCTTCCGCCGAGTTGGTGAACCGATAGCACAGGTTATACACCCGCCGGTTGTGCAGGCGGACAATCCCCTCCCATGCCGCGGCGTCACCCGCCAGGCATCGGTGGACGAGTATCCCTGTTTGCTGGTCCTCCAAGCAGTTTCCCCGTAGAGTGGAATACGTTGAGGCCGGCCTTAAAGTTCAGCCTGCAACACTGGCCAGCCGGGTTTTGAGGCCTTTAATTTGAGGCCTTTGAAAAGACAACCGCAGCAAAGTGGCCGGCCTGCGGACCGAACCTGGGTGCTCTTGGTTCAGGTTTACAGGAAACCCCGCCCGGCTGCAAACCGGCAAGGCCCCCGGGCAGGGAAGTCATTCCTGACCGGGGGCATACCTGACGGAACAGACCGGGAGCATATCTGATTCTGCCGGCGATTGCTCGAGTGCGGCCGCCGCCTTCAGCAGCCGGTTATGGCTCCTCAATTTCAGCGATTGAGCTCAGCGATTCCTGCCAATTCGCCATCCCGAGTTCCGGCGATTTCTGAATTTGGCAACCACACATTTGGCAACCACTCATTTGGCAACCACCCCAATCGGTCTCATCCGCTTTCGTCAGCGGTAAATTCGTCGGCGGCAAAACGCTTTGGCGATCACGGCGGTCGCGGCTCGGCTGGCTTCCCAGCCACGACCGGGTTCGGCTATGCCTGCCGGCCCCCCGCCTGCATGCTCAGCTGTCCCCCGGGCCTGCCACGCCCCTGCCCCACCCCCATTCGTCCCACTTGATCTGATCTTGTCCCACCCCTCTCCGATGCGCCGTCCCACCCCTGTCCGTGCGATTTCGGCCATCTGTCCCAGCCTGTCCGTCAGCTTCCGCGCTCTTGGCCGGGCACCCCAAACTTAGGCCTTGGCCGTGTACTCAAACTTCAGCCGCCGTCCAAGCCTCCGGGCCTGCTGGCTGAGAGTCATGCTGAGTGCTTGAACCTCCTCAAAAACAAAAACGCAACGGATGTCCCGTTGCGCGCTTGCCGGCCCTATCGCTTTCTATCCGGCGCTATTGCTTCGATCTGACCGCCTGTGGTCTGCGTGTTTCCTTTTCCTTCGCCATCGTCCCCTCGCTGCCGAGGCTTGTCAACACTGAGATTCCTCGGGGCCGCGGGGGCCAATCCATGTTGTCGGCGTCATTTCTGCGTCATTTTCTGCGTCCATCCCTGCCTGTGATTTTGTTCTTCAAATTCGGGCGTTTTTGGCGAGCCTGGCAATTTTGGCAATCCCCAAATCTGTGCTATCTTGTTCAAGACAACTCATTCTGGCCGCTGTTTTCCACCGGCCACGTTCACTCCTCAGTAGCTCAATGGCAGAGCATCCGGCTGTTAACCGGAGGGTTGTAGGTTCGAGTCCTACCTGAGGAGCCAATTTTGTTTTGAAACTTACTGGACAAATCCACTCTCAGTTAAAACTCTAAACATTCTCCCGGTGGCAAATCAGCGGCCTGCCCAAATGGCAATTTATCGCGGGCTACGTCGCCGACGTGCTGCGAACCACCAGGAAATGATTGCCAACGCCGCGATAGTGAGCACCCATGCCGGGAGTGCTTGCGATCGCGCTCTCGTTCCAAGACTTGTTCCAGCGAAATACACGATGACCAGAAATCCTGCGAATGCCGTTGCTCTGTGC
>DATIWA010000708.1:0-2009 GCA_035465515.1 Candidatus Limnocylindrales bacterium
ATGGATGACAAGAGCAAACAAACCGAAATAAAGAAAGTACCGACCCGAAAACTACTGGCTTCGATAAAGCGGGATATTCGCCGAACGATTCAGGCTGCCTCACCCCGTAAACCTAAGAAACCTCAGTAGTTGCTCTCACATAGAGAATGTTACGTCAGCCCTTAACTTTTGTCAAGTAAATAATCATCAGCGTTCAAAACGGGGGCCACCCCCCTTCTAAGGTTTACCAAGAACTAACCACAAAGGGCCCGAAGGAACGCAAAGAAAACGCCCGCCTTGCGGCGGGCGGGGAAACAAAGTCGTCTGTTTTTGTGGTTTACGAGCAGCCGCTGGTGGAACCGCAAGACATACACCGGTAGCAGCTCCCATTCCTGGTCATGATGGCGCCGCATACGTGGCAGCTTGGGGCGTCACCCATGTCCACCAGGTCTTTCATGGCGTCAGCCGCGTGGTAGAGGCCGCGGTCAGCGAGAGAGCCGCCGGTTTCCACGGCCGAGGGCGACTCCACCCCGGGCTGCGCCACACGGCTTTCCACGCTGCCGGCAAGCTGGCCCACGGCCGAGGGCGACTCCGCCCCGGGCTGCGCCGCGCCGGCGTTCAGCTGCGGAAACAGCGGGAACTGCTGCCCGGAGACGAAGCGGATCTCCATCCAGCGGAAGATGTAATCCATGATGGACTTGGCGATGGGGATTTCCTGGTTGCCGGTGAAGCCGGAAGGCTCAAAGCGGGTGTGCTGGAACTTGTCGCACAGCAGCTTGAGCGGCACGCCATGCTGGAGGGCCAGCGAGACGGCCGTGGCGAAGGAATCCATGAGGCCGGAGACGGTTGACCCTTCCTTGGCCATGCGGATGAACAGCTCGCCCGGCGAACCGTCATGGTACTTGCCGACCGTGATGTAACCCTCATGGCCGGCGATGTTGAACTTGTGGGTGACGGACTCACGCTCCGTGGGCAGGCGATGGCGCAGGGCCTTGGGCGGCGCGAAGTGGCGCTCGTCGCCCACCGGGCCGACGCTGCGCCGGACGGCATCGAGCACCGTGCTCTGCTGCTCCTTCCCGGTCCCGGCCAGCCGCACCACTTCCAGAGCGAAGGCCTGCTGTTCCGGCGTGAGCCGGGCAAAGGCCGATTCCTCCCTGGAGATGGGCGCCAGAGGCACGCCGCCGGAGATTTTTTCGCCCCGGGTCCCGCGCCGCGCGGCTTCTTCACGCTTTGCGGCGGCCATGAGCGGCTGCGCCTTCTTGGACCCGTCGCGGTAGATGGCCACGGCCTTCAGCCCCAGCTTCCATGACTGGATGTAGGCGTCCATGATCTCTTCCACGGTGGCGCTCTCCGGCAGGTTCACGGTCTTGGAGATGGCGCCGGAGATGAAGGGCTGCGCGGCCGCCATCATCTTGACGTGGCCCATGTAATGGATGCTGCGCGTGCCTTTCTGCGGCTTGAAGCTGCAATCAAACACCGGAAGGTCGCCTTCATCCATGCCCGGCGCGCCTTCAATGGTCCCGGTGGAATCAATGTAGCTGACAATGGAGTTGATCTGGTCTTCCTTGTAGCCGAGCTTCCACAGGGCCAGCGGCACGGTGTTGTTGACGATCTTGATCATGCCGCCGCCGACCAGCTTCTTGTACTTGACCAGCGCCAGGTCCGGCTCAATGCCGGTGGTGTCACAGTCCATCATGAAGCCGATGGTGCCGGTGGGCGCCAGCACGGTGACCTGCGAGTTGCGATAGCCCACGCGCTCGCCCAGCTGCAGCGCTTCGTCCCAGCACTGCTTGCTGCCTTCAATGAGACCGGCCGGAACGTTCTCCTTGTTGATCTTATTCACGGAGGCCCGGTGCATGCGGACCACGTTCAGGAACGGCTCCTGGTTCACGTACCAGCCGGGACATGCGGCTCCCCAGGCGGCGCCGCCTTCTCCGGCGAGCGCGGCCGAGTGCGCGGCTTCAGTGGTCCTGGTGGCGGGCAGCAGTTCCGGGCAGGAAGCGGCGATGCGCGCCGATTGCAGATAGGCT
>DATIWA010000709.1:0-4115 GCA_035465515.1 Candidatus Limnocylindrales bacterium
CCAGGGCTTCGGCTGTTTCCAGGGCGCTCACGGTTTCCTGTGCGGCGCCGCCGGCTCGGTATTCGCTCCGCCCCCGGCCGATCACGTCATCTCCAACATGTACGTGGCTCGCATCCTCGACCCCCAGGCCCGCTTCCGCATTCCCCCCTCCTCCCCCTCCTCGCCTTTCCCCTCGCCCTCCTCCCCGCCAGCTGTAATTCCATCCAGGCCTGAGAAGCAGGAAGGGTTCAATCGGCTGATGGGGGCCTTTGACGAGCAGGCCGGCAATTACCGGCGCTGGCGCGCCGGCATAACGAAATCTGCCGCGCCCCTGAGCCGGTTGATAGCCACCAAGTATGCTGCTCTGGCCGGCATCGGCGACTTCCAGGACCTGCCGATCGATGCTGACGCTCTCAGGAAAATCTTTGAAGCTGGAATCGAACCATTCGACCGCGACGAGTTCGAGCGCTACCAGGGCGCGGCAAAAGCCACTTTCAGCTTTTATGACATGACTCAAGGCGAGCGACAGGCAAGCTCGGCTCTCTATAGCTACTGGGACCCTGAAACGATCACCGACGGCGACAGATATTACCAGCGCGTTACAGGCTCGAGTGCCGGATACTACCGGCCGGATAGATTGCCGGACTTGAGCAAAAATACAGTTGATCTCACGGTCAACGCTTACATCCCGGATATTGGGCTCTGCAGCTACGTTTCCATGTATCAGGGCGGAAGGCAATTGAAAGCCTCGGTCGGGTACAAACTGCCGCATCAGTATGAGGAACTCTGGTTCGTCCGCAATCTCAAGCCGGACGGCAGTGATACGGATGGGAACGATTTCATGCTGTCCCACGAATGGAAAGGCATCCGCAACGGCAGGCGATCGTATTTCATGACCGGCATATTTCTAAGCATCGATTTCGATGCGCGCAGTGTGGAAGTCAAGGGCAACCAGTTCTGGCGCGCTCTGTACGAAGCAGATCCTGCGGCTTCCGATGAAGCGTAGGCCATCCAGTCAAATTTCTCCTTCGGTCGCGTGCGCCACAGCCGGGGATGCAAGGGCAGATCCGCAGGAACGATCCCGCCGGAGCAGGCCGGCGGGCGAGTATGCAAATGCAATACGTTGCCGTGAAGCAGAGGCATAAATGACCAGAAACAAGCATGACTTTATCTTCGTTGCCCTGGGCGATGGCCTCGCAGCAGGAATGGCTGATTTCTCATTGCGTGACGATAGCCAAATAATGAGTTTTCCCGCCCAGCTGGCGCGCCAGATGGGCATTTCATTTCCGCAGGCGCTCGTCCGCGGTCCGGGAATCGGCCACGCTCCCGGTTTTGCGCGGCTGCCGGTCCTGGTTCCAGCCAACATGCAAACCCGGGTGTTCGAGAAAATGCCTCCGCCTGTTTACCGGGATCTTTGCGTGCCCGGCCTGACCATTCCCGACTGTCTGCACCTGCGCCCCATGCAGCCGTTGGTCCATCGCAAGGACCCGCGCCAGACCGCCTGCAACCTGATTCTCGGATTGGATGCGATGGCCTATCGTGAAGCGGGGAAGTCGCAGTTGGAGCATGCCGTTGCCCAACGTCCTGATCTGGCGCTTGTTTCTTTTGGCTACTCCGAAGCTCTTGAGGCGGCAGTGGCGGCTGATCCATCTCTCCTCCCTGAACCAGGCGCCTGCCGCGGCTGGTACTCGGAGATATTCTCCGCGCTGCGCGAGACGGGAGTAGATTTGCTGGTCACGACCATTCCAGATCCCCTGGACACCGCGTACTTCAGCTCCCTGGAGCAAGCCTCCACGATTCTGAAGATCGAGCGCGAACTTCTTGTGGATATCTACGGCATTACCGCTGGAGATCTGCTCACATTGAACGGCCTCATGGAGATCGGTTTCCAGTTCTTTGGACGCGCTGTCGCCCCCTTGCCCGAGACTGCTACTTTGAAGGCGTCCGTGGCAGACATGCTTCGGTCCAAAATCGGCCAGCTCAATCGCGCGATCGCGGACGCTGCGAATGAGCATGGAGCCTTGCTCTACGACATGCACGAGCTTTTTGGACGGATTCACCGAGCAGGAGGGCAGGCAGGTGCACGTCCCCTTACCGCGGATTTTCTAGGCGGATTCTATCGGCTCAACGGATACTACCCTGGTCACACAGGGCACGCATTGATCGCTAATGGCCTTATTGCTTTGCTGAATGAAAGCATGGGTATGGGCCTTTCCCAAATCGATGTGTCGAACGTGGCACAATCCGACCCGGCCGCCGCTTATCGTCCCGCTGATGGACGTGCATGGAAAAGAGAGGACCTTCCGCAGCCCGTCCCGAAGAGGGAAGAGACGCAAGAAGAAATCAGGGAAGCTTCCAGCGCCGGTGGTTCCGCAGTCCCGGGCCCATTGACCCTGCCGGAAGGCCTGGAGCAGGAACTGCCGCTGAGCGAAGCCGCCAGCTACTTCGGAGACGGCATTGGGGCCATGAACTGCCACAACGCGCGCGACATTCAGTGGGGAAACTCAGCGGACCTTATCTTCGGCGGACTTGCCATGGTGGACAGCCATCTGAAGGGCAAGCTCAAGATCGTATTCAGTCCTCCGGCGGCCGGCAAAACGCGTTTCCAAATCTCGTTCACGGGCGGGTTTACCGGCCGTGATGCGGAACTGGTGACCCCCCAGTTGTTCCGCATGCCTTTTCAGCGAAACCGTGTGGATGAGGTGCCGGGCGCCGTTTCGTCCGGCGTGCTCGATCTGGCCACCGGCGAAGTAAGCGATCTCAAGGTGTTTGCGCAATACAGCAGCACGGCCCTGCTGGCGTTAGTAAGCGTAAACCCAAATTTTCCCAAACAGCCCCTCAGCTTTCCCGGGCCTTATGGATCCGCCTGGGCGCGGTTTGAACAGCGGGCGGATGGGAAGCTGGACTTCACGTTTTACGGATCGGCCTATGTCCCACTGGGTAAGGACACACGCTGGCCCTTGCCGTTTGCAGGCCCCAGCGGCCAGTTCGCCACCATTCCGGCGAACGGAACCGTGATGCATCCGCACCTTCAGCTTTCAACGAAGCCTCCGCAAAGCGGTCCGCACCAGTGCCCCGAGATCCCCTTCAATAGCGTGCAGGAGTACACCATCCACACGCACAACAGCGCATTTGGCGACAAGTTTACGCTCAACGTCCCGCAACTGGGCGGACCGGCAAAGGGTAGGTCTCATGTGATGGGACGGCTGCTGATCCAGTTTGGCGCGAAGTCCGCGAATTCGGTGCCGGTTGCAATAACGGGTCTGAACCCGGGCGGGCTCCTGATGGATCTCCCGGGCTCGCCGATCACCGCGGTCTTCCCCGGCCAACTCGCCCCCGGCCCGCAGGGTTTCAGTGAAGAGCTGCGCTTCCCGCTAAGGACCTATTCGCTGAACGATCTCGCCATCCTGGATGATCCGTTCGATATCTCGGTGGGGCTGGCCGATCTGGATAGCGGTTTGTTCATAAATCAACTGCTGCACCGCGGCTTTATCCATCAGGACCTGATTTTTGCTCTCTTGCGGGTGGAACCGAGGACTCCGAAAGATTCCTTCTATTTCCGGGGGCCGGCACGGCTGGAAAAAGGTCCGGATGGCAGGGCGGTCTTCCGTTTTGAAGGCGTGGTGCGAGTGCCTTATCCTGCTGACTTCTTTTTCCCTGAGCCGAACATGGCTACTGCCTTTGTGGTTGGTCCAAACTCTGTCCTCGACCCCTTCCTGTGGAACCAGGCCATGGAAGGCGGAGGCGATCGCGACACGGTGGCCCACGGAGAGGCGGCAAACGTAGTCTCTTCCACGGGAGAGAGGTTCTCCTATCGCTATGTTATAGCGGCGGACCCATCGAGCACGCTTCCAGTCTTCGAATACGAGAACCACACGCAGAAAGGGTCATTCATGATGCACTCTCTCGCCTGGGTTTCTTTCAGCAACTCTCTGCTTGCCAGCCCGGGAACAGAAAGCTTCGATACGGTGACGTTCAGTGGTTTTGGTGTCTGGAGCAAAGACGGTATTCAGACGATCCAGCAGGTCGCGGCCCAGTTTTGTGTTGCTCCTGAGGCGCCATACATCGGAATACAGGTGGCCGGAGCGGACGTTTCCAATGTGAATACCAAACCGGAGAACGAAACCGCAGCGCTT
>DATIWA010000710.1:0-2801 GCA_035465515.1 Candidatus Limnocylindrales bacterium
ATTCGCTTATGACCAGCAGTTTTCATTGGGTACTGCTCGCGCTGGCAGCCCTTGCGGCGTCAACGCTCGCGGCGGTCACGGGATTCGGGGGCGCGGCCGTGCTGCTCCCGGCGCTGGTGGCAGCGTTCGGCGTGCGTGACGCCATTCCCATTCTCACCGTGGCGCAACTCATCGGCAACGGCAGCCGCGTGTGGTTCAATCGCAAAGAGCTCGACTGGAAAGTTGTAGGCTGGTTCGCCGTGGGCGCAGTACCCCTGGCCTACGCTGGAGGGGTCCTGTTCGCCAAAGCGCCGCTCGGGGCGTTGACGCGCGCGCTGGGCGCTTTCCTTCTGCTGGTGGTGGTCTGGCGTCACGCAAGGCCGCGAAATCCTCGCAGGTTCCCGGTTCAGACCTTCGCCGGGATCGGAGCGGGGGCCAGCTTTCTCTCGGCTCTGCTGGGCAGCGTGGGGCCCATCATGGCGCCGTTCTTCCTGGCCTACGGACTCTTCAAAGGAGCGTACATCGGCACGGAGGCGCTCTCCACCGTGGTGATGCACGTGGTCAAACTCTTTGCGTATCACGAGACCGCGGTGCTTACGCGGCTGGGCGTGCTCGCCGGACTGGCCCTGGGGCCGATCATGGTGCTGGGATCATTTCTGGGCAAGCGCATTGTGGACAAATTGCCGGAGAAAGTTTTTGTCCTGGTGATTGAAGCCGTGCTGGTTGCGGCCGGGGTGGTGTTTTTGGTGAAGGGCTGAGACGCGAATGAATGCGCCGGCTGATCATCGGGAAGGCAGGGGAATTGGGAGCATGGCGGGCCCGGGATTACTCAGGCGGTTTCACCGCTCAGGGATGACGGCGCGGCGGCGCTCGCCGCCTGTTCGGCTTTCCAGCCGGGGCGTCCGAAAATGTAGCGGAGTTTCAGGCTCCAGTTGGGAGCGTTCTTCACGTCGCGCCACATATCAGCCCATTCGTGGAAGGCGATGCGGAAGGGGTTATAGCTGTTGATGTTTTTGGTGAGCCCGTACACCACTTTTTCGCGCTCGGGTTCGAAGGTGCCGAACATGCGGTCCCAGACAATAAGAATCCCTGCGTGGTTGCGATCGAGATAAACCTGGTTGGAGCCGTGGTGGACGCGGTGGTGCGAAGGAGTATTCATTACCGTTTCGAGCGGGCCCATGGTGCGGACCAGTTCGGTATGGATCCAGAACTGGTAGAGCAGGCTGATGGCCTGCATGGTCAAGACCATCATGGGCGGAAAGCCGACGATGGGAAGCCATAGCCAGAAAACCCAGCTCATGAGGCTGCCGGTCCATGTCTGGCGAAGGGCGGTCCCAAGGTTGTAACGCTGCGACGAGTGGTGCACTACATGAGACGCCCAGAAGAAGCGGCACTCATGGCTGATGCGATGAAACCAGTAATAGCTGAAATCGTCGGCGAAGAAGATGAGCACCCAGGCCCACCAGTGCCAGCCAATTTTGAAAATGGCGAACCGGTATGCGGCAGTAAATATCCCCAGGACCATCAGTTTGCTTCCCAGGCCGATAATGACGTTGCCGGTGCCCATGGTGAGGCTGGCGGCGGTGTCCTTGAGCTGGTAGAGGTCGCGGCGCATGATGGCCCCGGCAACGGCTTCCAGGAGCAGCAGCAGGAAAAAGCCGGGTATCGCCAGATGGATGAGATTGGGAATCTGGGGCATAAGGTCCAGTTCAGGAGAGAGTGTAGCCGAAATTCAGGGGCCGCAAAACAAAAAACCTTGCCGCTGATGACGCGCAGACGGACAACCACGGACGAGCGGGTCGCGGTAACCGGACTGGTTTCCAAGCGAGCGTGAAAGGCCTTCAAGTGGCGCTCCGCCAGCCGCCGCGGGTGGCGTGCTTTTTGGGCAGCAATTACAATTTCATGCGCAACAGAGATCGAGCGTAAGGAGCATGCATGGCAGGTGTAAAGCTGGTTGTGATGTACCCCCGACCGAGAGACGTTGATGCCTTTGAAAAGGTGTACCAGAACGAGCATGTGCCGATGGCAGTGCAGAAGCTGTCCGGTAAAACCAAGCTGGTGGCGACGAAAATCATCGCCTCTCCCCAGGGGACCGCGCCTTTTTATCGCGTCGCTGAAGTTTACTTCCCGTCCATGGAAGCGTTGCAGGCTTGCGCGGCATCGCCTGGCGGCAAGGAAACCCTTGCCCATGCGGGGCAGATTTCCTCCGGCGGCCCACCGGTCATCATGATCGCCGAAGAAGAGAGTTTCAGCTTCTGAGTTGCTGCGGATTCAATCAAACATCACCGCTGATGAACGCAGGCCCAGCTGATTTTCAGTGATCGGCGGCGGTCATCGAATCGGCTTCGTCAGCGGTGAGATTTTTATCAACTTAAAATTTCCTGTCGCATTGGTGGAAGTGATATGAAAGCCATTCAAGTCCAGAAGACCGGGGGACCGGAAGCGCTGACGCTGGTGGATGTTCCCGTCCCAAAACCGAAGCCCAACGAAGCCATTGTAAAAATCGCCGCCATCGGCGTGAACTTTATTGACGTTTATTTCCGCGAGGGACGCTACCCTGCGGCGCTGCCGTTCATTGACGGCCAGGAAGCGGCCGGCACGGTGGCCGAAGTGGGAAGCGAAGTGAAAACCGTAAAACCGGGTGATCGCGTGGCCTACACCGGCGTGCTGGGAAGCTACTCAGAGTACGCGGCTGTCCCGGCAGACCTCCTGGTTGCTGTCCCGGTGGGCGTAACGGACGAGCAGGCGGCGGCCGCCATGCTGCAAGGCATGACCGCCCATTATCTGGTTTACAGCACATATCCGCTCAAGAAGGGCGAGAC
>DATIWA010000711.1:0-10953 GCA_035465515.1 Candidatus Limnocylindrales bacterium
GCCAGGATGCTCGCCTTGCCGCATGTGACCGGTGTTGGATTCGGCTGGAAGGAAAGGCGCGGAGAAGTCACCGATGTTGCGTCCTGGCGCGTTTATGTCAGCAAAAAAATGGCGCCTGCTGAACTGTCGCCGGCGGAGACCGTTCCCGCGCGCTGTGAGGGACTGCCCACGGACGTTGTTCCCGCCTGCAGCGGAACGGCTGCGATGCAGATTGGGGAATCGGCTTCCTTGCGCCCGGGCGTCACCATCACCAACCTGCGCGGCATCAAGCCGGAGCAGGCCGCCGGGCCTCAACACTCCGGCATGGGTACGCTTGGATTTCTCGCCCTGGTGAACGGCATCCGGCGCCGCGAAGTTGTGCTGGTTTCCAACCGTCATGTGCTGCTGGCGCACGGCGCCGGAAGCGGCGATCCCGTGTATGCCCCCGTGTTTTCCCGTCGGGGTGAGACCTGCATGGTCCGCGCAAGTTCGTTGGAACCGGTAGCCGAGGTCATGGACGAGGGCGCGGAGCAAAACCATGCTTTTCACTATGACCGCGAGCCGGCCGACGATTACTTTGTGGACTGCGCAACAGCGCGTTTGCTGGCCACACCGGCGGCAGGACTTGTCTCTGAGGGCGAGGCCACGATTCCCGTGGTTCGCGGCGTGGCACGGTTGCACCCGCTCGATGTCCTGGGTCACCGCGCTGCACGCGTGCGCAAGATCGGAGGCGCGAGCGGCGTCACCCTGGGTCATGCCGTCGACGTGGCCGCTCCTGTCGAAACTTCCTCCGGGCCGCAACGCCTCGGCAACATCGTGATCCGCGGAATGAACGGCCCGTTCGTTTCACCCGGCGATTCCGGCGCCCTGGTGCTCAATGAGCGAGATCAGGCCGTCGGGCTGGTTTGGGGACGAAGCGATCGCGATCCCAGAGTTGCCTATGCCTGCCATATCCATCCCGTACTGGACAGGCTTGACGTGACATTGATGTGCGGAGGCCTGGCATGACGGAAGAGGAGCTCTACCGGCTTTATCGTGAAGCACGGACCGAGTTGGGACGATATCCGGGCGTAGTCGGAGTGGGGCTGGGCTGCAAGGAGCGCAAGGGCGCAGTAACGGAGGAAGTCTCTTTTCGCGTCTACGTGAGCCGGAAAAAGCCCGTCTCGCAGCTTGAGGAGAACGCGCTGCTTCCATCTGCCTACCACGGAGTGCCGACTGATGTAGTGAACGCGAGCGGCGGCGTGCAAACTTCAAGCGCCTGTGAGGACAACAGCAAGTACCCGGTTGTTATTGGCGGAATCACCATCATGAATGGCCGCCGCGACTCCCAAAACAGGTTTGGCCTGGGGACTCTTGGATTCCTGGCGACTATTGATGGCGTTGACGGGCCCGACAACATCGCTCTCGTAAGCAACCGGCACGTGCTGGGAACAAACGGTGCCAAAGCCAAGGACACGGTGTATCAGCCCGACGTGAATGGTACTTTGCCCAATAATTCAATTGGGAAAATATTAAAGCTGCTGGAAATCGATAATTACAAGTTCACCTATCCCGGAGAAACAGAAAAGGAATACTGGCTTGACTGTGCGACGGCGCAGATCAATATCTGCATCTCAAGCTGCTGCCACACAAATTGCGGTGAGAGCTTCGGAAACTGGATCAACGGCCTGGGCGTGAATGGTTCTGACGTGATCGCGGATGTGGGGCGCGCACAGGTAAATGACATCGTTTACAAAGTTGGGCGTTCGACCAGACGCACAAAAGGCATCATCCGGAAAATTGACCATAGTTTACCCGGCGCGATGGGCATTCCTTCCCCCCAAAATGTCATCCTAATTGAGCCTCTCGAACCGGATTGCAATGGGATCCTGCGCTTTTCCGATGAAGGCGATTCAGGCTCGGCGATCGTTACCGATCAGGGAAAGCTGGTCGGGATACTTTACAGCGTCGCCGGGCAGCCTCAGCCTGGGCAGCCGCTGGACGCTCTGGCGTGCCATATAGCGCCCGTACTGCACGCGCTCAACGTCACTCCAATTACCAGGGCGCATCCTGTGCAAGACAACCGCGCTGCGGTGACGACGATGGCCGAAGTCGCGGCAATCACCGAACGAAGGCTCAATCAGGCTTTAGACCTCAGGGAGCGTTTCCTTTCCCTGCCTGAAGGCCCGGGCGTGTGGCAGTTGATTGATGAGCACAGGCTCGAGGTGATCCGCCTGGTCAACCATAACCGGCGCGTGGCGGTAGTCTGGCACCGCCATCAGGGACCTGCATTCCTGAATCGCGCCATCAACAATGCGCGCGATCCGCAGGAACTGATCCCTGCCGAAATTGAGGGCGTCACAGGCCGGGGCCTGCTCGCCGCGATGGGCGACGTGCTGGCGGAACACGGCAGTCCCGCTCTGAGAGAAGCCATTCTGCGCTATCGCCAGGATGTGCTGGCACTGGCCGAAGGATGTGACAACCTGCACGAACTGGTTGACCGTTTGAGTGAAAAGCAACCGGCATGATGAAGCAAGAAGAACTGGCGCGACTGCACTGCGAGGCCGAAGCCGAGCTTAAGGAGAGATATCCCGGTGTGATCGCAGTCGGCTATGGCCTGCGCGAGCGCGCGGGCCAGGTCACGCGGGAAACTGCTTTCCGCGTTTACGTGAGAAAGAAGCGGCCGTCATCCCAGCTCAAGTCCGCGGAGGTCGTCCCATCCTCGTATCGGGGCATTCCCACCGACGTGCTGGAAGAAAATCAGTTTCTGCTGCAAGACTGCGCAGACCATGCCAAGCACGGCACGCTCGTTGGTGGAATCAACATATTCACCTACAAGAAGAAAGCAGACGGCACAAAAACGGGAGGGACCATGGGGTTCTTTGCCACCATGAACGTTGGCGAACCCCCCAAGAACATTGTTGCCATCACGAACAATCACGTTGTTGGCCTGGCGAACGAGAAGACCGGCGATTATGTCTACCAGCCGCCGTGGGCACAGGACGACACCCACACCTGGAAGCCTGTGCCTTTAGACGATGCGGAAGCGGCTGCTCTGCATGCCCCGCCGGGTACGAAAACCGCCGGCGCCCCGATAGGCACCATCTGGGCCCTGCCCGACCGTAAGGACTTTCCCTACACCTACACGGGCGAGCCGGCAGGCAACTACTTCCTCGATTGTGCGGCGGTGCAGCTCGCGATCTGCATTTCCAGCCTTTGCCATACCAACTGCAGCGGTTTCGACTTCTCGCGCATGATTCCGGGGCTCGATATCAACAACTCTGACGATCTGATCGACGTTGACCGCGTCAAGCACACGGACATCGGCACAGCACGCGCCGTGGTGTACAAGGTCGGCGCGACCACCGGCCGTTCCGCGGGAGAAGTAATTGACGTCACGGCGCCGGCGACGGACGGGATTGTTCACGGCCACAACACCATCAAGATCAATGCTACCGGGAACAACTGCAACGGCCAGGGCACGCTTCAGTTCTCCGACGAGGGTGATTCGGGGTCGGCCGTTATCAACGGCGAAGGCAAAGTTGTGGGCCTGCTTTTCGGGCGTGACAAAACGGACCCCACCAAGTCCTATGCCAGCCATATCCACCCTGTGCTGGACGCCCTGAAAGTCACAGCCATAACCAGGAACCATCCCGTGCATGACAACAAAGCTTCGGTTGAGGCCATGGCCGAGACGCCGCTGCTTGTTCATGGCCGGCCCAGCCAGATGTACCGGCTGCGGGAGCAATTTCTGGCGTCTCCTGAAGGGCAGCGCATCGCCGAACTTGTTGACCAGCACCGGCATGAGGTGGTGCACCTGGTCAACCACAACCGCCGCGTAACCGTGGCCTGGCATCGCAATCGCGGGCCGGCGTTCCTGAATCGCGTGATGAACAACGCCCGCGATCCGGAAGAGAAGGTCCCGGCTGAGATCGAAGGCGTTACCGGAACGATGCTGCTGGCAAACATGGCAGACGTTCTGGAGGCGCATGGCAGCCATGCGCTTCGGGACGCCATCCGGCAACATCGTGTGGAAGTACTTGCCCAGGTCCGCGGCTGTGACAGCCTCCATGACCTGGTGGACCGGCTGAAAGAAAGACAACTGGCATGAGCGACCCGACCGCCAATACCATCCAGACCGTCCTCCTGCAGATTGCCGACGCAATTGCGCCCATCGAACGCGAGTTCGCTCCCGGGCGCGCGCACATTGCCTTCGCCGAACTGGGAATCCCGATCACGGCGGCGCAGGAGAGCGCGATCGGCGCACCGCTGTCTTCGGCCATCGGCGATGCCCATGACATGCTTCAGCTCTCCGCCGAGCTCATCGCGGCCATTGAAGCCGACGACAATGGGGCCATCATCGCCAAGAGCGCCGGGTTGATCCAAAAGATTGTCGGGCTGATTCAAAGCATCGACGGGCTGGTCACCGGCATCCACGGTTTGGGGCTTGCCATCCCACCCGCCACGATTGATGCGATTCCTGAGCGGCTGTTCAATCTGCTTCTGGTGCGCGCGCTGGCGGCGGCCCGCGGCGTGAATGAACTCCTGGCCTTCCTCGGGATACTGGAGCAGCAGACCTTCAATACTGCGTCTACCGACCCCGATAATCCTCCGTACACGATCTCAACCTTTCACTTCGGCCGCCTGGCGGACTGGTTTACTTCGCCCGGCAATGTGCTGCGCACGCTATACAAATGGGATGATCCCGCCTTTACCGGGACCGAGCTGCTTCAGCGGATGGGAGATTTGCTGGCAGCCATCGGGGCGCCTGTGCACTTTGACGGCAGCGCTGTTCCTCCGAAGCTTGATCTGGTGCTGATTGCCATCACTCCAAAAACCGACGTTTCGCCGAAAGGCCTTTCAGCCGCTCTCCGTTCGGACTTCAATACCGGGACCATGAGCTTTGGCGCGGACGACTGGAAAGTGGAAGTCGATCTCGGCTTCAAGCTGCCCTTCACCAGTTCACTCACCATTCAGCCCACCGGGATTACGTTCATCCCACCCGCCGCAAGCGGGACCTATGCCGGCGAGGCAACGGTGAAATTCATTGCCGACCGCACCGGGGCCGCAAACGCCTACATACTGATCGGGCAGCCCGGAGGAAGCCGGCTCGAAGTGCGCAAGTTTGAGGTGGACCTGTGGGCCGGTTTTACCTGGGACGGCGCAAAAGCGAACGGATCATTCAGCATAGGCGGCGCAGTTTCAGGCGGCAAGCTGGCCATCTCCTTCAGTGAGGCCGATGGATTTATCGGCAAACTCCTCTCCGGGGTCCATCTGGAATCGGATTTTGATTTCGGGATGGGCTATTCCACGGACCATGGACTGTACTTCACCGGCGCCAGCACGCTGGAAATCCAGCTGCCGCTGCACCTGGACCTTGGACCGGTTGAGATCAGCGCGATTACCTTCTCGGTCGGCATACAAGGCCAGAAATTTCCCGCGGGCATCGGCGCCGACATCAAAGCCGCGCTGGGCCCTCTCCAGGTTGTGGTGGAACAGATCGGGCTGGAAGTTGACTTTGCGCTGAAAGACGATCGCAGCGGAAATGCCGGACCGGTGGATATCAGCGTTGGGTTCAAGCCGCCCAAAGGGGCGGGACTGAGCATTGATGCTGGAGTGGTAAAGGGCGGCGGTTATCTCTTCTTCGATCCGGACAAAGGGGAGTACGCCGGAGTTGCGGAGCTTTCCATCGCTGAGATCGTCAGCGTCAAGGCCATCGGACTGATCACCACCAAGATGCCCGACGGGACGCCGGGCTTCTCCCTTCTGCTGATCATCACTACGGATTTCCCGCCTATTCAGCTTGGTTTTGGCTTCACGCTGAACGCCGTGGGTGGACTGCTGGGCCTGAACCGGACTGTGCTGCTGGACGTCCTGCGCGATGGCGTGCGCACCAATGCGATCAGCAGCATCATGTTCCCGACGGACGTGGTGGCCAACGCTCCGCGCATCATCAGCGATTTGAAGGCCATTTTCCCGCCCAAGGAAGGTGTGTTTCTTGTGGGCCCCATGGCCAAATTCGGCTGGGGCACGCCTTCCCTGGTTACGCTTTCGCTTGGCCTCATTCTGGAAATTCCGCCGGGGAACATCGCCATCCTGGGCATTCTGAAAGTGGCGCTGCCCGATGAGGAAGTCGCGCTGATCCAGCTGCAGGTCAACTTTGTGGGCATTCTGGACTTTGACAAGCAGTTGCTGTCCTTTGACGCCAGCCTGTTTGATTCGCATATCCTTTTCCTGACGCTGGAAGGGGACATGGCGGTGCGCCTCAAGTGGGGCGATAACGCCGTGTTCGTGCTTTCCGTCGGAGGGTTCCATCCGTCCTTCCAGCCGCCTCCGCTGGGCCTGCAGTCCATGAAGCGCCTCACGGTCAGCATTCTTGACACGGACTGGGCGCGCATCCGCATTGAGAACTACTTCGCGGTCACCTCCAACACCGTGCAGTTTGGCGCCCATGCGTACCTCTTCTTCGGGGTGGACGGCTGCAACATCAACGGGCAGGTTGGTTTTGACGTTCTGTTCCAGTTCTCGCCGTTCTATTTCAATGCGATGATCAGCGGCTCGCTCAGCCTGGAGGTGGCAGGGTTCGATCTGCTGAGCATTGATCTGCGTTTCTCGCTGGAAGGCACCTCGCCGTGGCGCGCCAAGGGCACCGGCAGCATCTCCATCCTGTTCTTCAGTATTGACGTGAACTTTGATGTGACGTGGGGCGATCCGGTCAACACCTCGCTTCCGCCCGTGCAGGTGATGCCGCTCTTCCTGGCCGAAATCAACAAGCAGGAAAACTGGCGGGCACTGCCTCCGCCCTCCACCAATCTCCTCGTTACCTTGCGCAAGCTGGACCCGGCGCTGCTGGTGCTGCATCCATTCGGAGCGCTCACCGTCAGCCAGAGGGCCATGCCCCTGAATCTCACCCTGGACAAACTGGGGACACAGAAGCCTGATGACGTAAACCGCGTGGACATCTCGGGCGCGGTGAGCGGAAGCACGATTTTTCCGCTCACGCCCGTGGATGAGTCCTTTGCCGCGGCCCAATACCAGCAGATGAGTGACGCGGAAAAGCTGTCGCGGCCCTCCTATCAGCAGATGAAGGGCGGCGTGACCATCGGAGCGGCGGGCGGTCCGGAATCCAGCAAGATGACGCGGCGCAAGATTGATTATGAGGTCACGATCATCGATAAGGAGCCGGTGCGGCCGGTTCTTCGCTTGAAAGCGATTGCCAGCCTCTTCCATAACTTCCTGTCCGGTTCAGCGGTGGCCCGCTCTTCGCTCTCTTTCCAGACCAGGACGCAGTTTCAGCCGTACCCGGACAAGATTGCCGTGGGCCATGAAGGGTACACCGTCGCCTCAGTCCATGACAACAAAGCGCTGGACGCGGGCTCCACCTTCACCAGCGAGGCGATGGCGGTGGACTACATGAAAGCACGTGTGAGCGCCGACCCCGCTCTGGCCGGCGCCATACATGTCCTGCCCAACTATGAGGTGACGCAACCGTGAGCCAGCAAATCCCCACTTATTCCTTCTTGCCGTGGCTGCGGACGGGCGTGGCCAACAGCATTGCGCAGGCGGACGGCGACACCGGCGTGAAGGTCCGCGCCACGCTGCAGCTGGACGTAAGGCTTTCTGCGGCGCAGCTCGACGGCACCGCGGCCACTCAACTGGTGCATCGTGACGTGAGCCTGTTCGGCCCTGGCGACATCGTTGGAATCGACGCGCGCGCCATCGTGAAAGTTGACCCGCGCAACTGGATCACCAACTTTGAGCCGAACTACCTTCCTTACATCGAGTTTTACGACGAGGATTTTCCCTGGCGATACGTGCCCGCCCGGGCCGACGGCAGCAAGCACCGTCTGCGTCCGTGGATCGCCCTGGTGGTGTTGAAGGAAACCGAATTTACCGAAGGGAAGAACATGAAGGGACGGCCGCTGCATTACTTCGATCTGGCCGGCGGCATCCAGGCGGCAAAGGTATTTCCGCTCGCCTCAGAGCTTTGGGCGTGGGCCCATGTGCACATCAATACAGACCTCTCCAACAACGGCGACGCCTCCATGCCGGGCGTGCTGCAACGCTTTGAAGCCACGTTGCAGGACAACCCTGACCGGGCGTACTCGCGCATCATGTGCCCGCGCCGCCTGGAGCCGGACGTCATGTATCATGCGTTCCTCATCCCCAGCTTTGAGACCGGGCGGCTCGCGGGGCTCGGGCAGGACGTGCCGGATACCACGGTGGCCACTGCGTCCGCCTGGGACAACAACCAGACGCAGTTTCCCTACTACTACCGCTGGCAATTCAAGACCGGCGATTTCGGCGATTTCGAATACCTGGTCAAGCTCCTGAAGCCGCGTCCGGTAGACAAAACGGTCGGCGTGAGGGACATGGATGTGCTTCATCCCGGGTCCAACCTGCCCAAGATTGATGTCCCGGCGGAATTGGGCGGCGTCCTGAAACTCGGCGGCGCTTTGCGCGTTCCTTTTGACACGCTTCCCCCGGCAGACAAGGCGGAAGTAACGAAATACGATCAGTGGGACGTTCCGTTTCCTCATCCGTTTGAAACGGCAATGGCGAGGCGGATCAACCTGGCCGACGACTACGCGCATAAGACGCCTTCCGCGGTAAATCCGGACGGCGATCCGGACCCGGTCATTACATCGCCGCTTTATGGAGGCTGGCATGCCCTCACCAACCGGCTGCTGGAAGCGTCCGACGGCTCAACGCTGCCGAATGACCAGAACTGGGTGCATCGCCTGAATCTTGATCCGCGATTCCGGGTGGCCGCGGGCTTCGGCACGGAAGTTGTGCAGGAGAACGATGAGCAGTACATGAACGCCGCCTGGCAGCAGATCGGCGACGTCCTTGAAGCCAACAACCGCATTCGCCTGGCGCAAATGGCGAAGGCTGCGGCTCTTTCCTGGCATAAGCGCCACATCGTCTCGCTTTCTTCCGAGCGGGTCTTTCTGCTCACTGCGCCGGTGCACCGGCGCGTTCTGACGGAAGGCATTACGGTGGCCGCACAGGTCAGCAGCAGCGTTGTGCCGGCAGCGGTCACCTCCGCCCCTTTCCGCAAAGTCACGCGTATCGGAACTCCCCTGATGAAGCGCCTGGACCTGCCGGCAACGTCCGCTTCACAGATCGTTACCCGCATCAATTCCGGCGAGATCCATCCGGCTCCCCCCAAGGTCGCTCCCAGCGGAGGAATCAGCATCGGGGACGCCGTGAACAAGGCGTCTCCGGGCAATGAGCCCCCGGGCATCAAGGACCTTCTTGACCGCTATCCCTGGCTGCGCTTCTTGCCGCTGCTGGTCCTGCTTATCGCGGTGTTGCTGGTGTTCCTGTTGCCGGTGGGAGCCGCCGTGGCCGTAATCGCCGTGGTCGCGCCGTTGATGGTGGGATTGTTCGTGCTGCTCTCACGATGGGTCGCCGCCAACCAGGTCGCCAACTCAATCCAGGAGGAGCAGCAGACGCCCGCTTCGGTGGACAAGCTGCCCACCGTGCCAAACTTCACGGTATCCCGTCCGGGAAGCGGTTTTACTCCGTCCACCGGATCCACTGACAGCGCAGAAGGCCAGCGGTTCAAAACTGCCTTGCGCGACGTATATACCTACACGTCAATCAAGTTTCCTGAGCCGGTTAAACGGCCCCTGCAACTGGCCGCGCTGGCCAAGGCCACGGTCGCCGCGATTCATCCCGCGGTCACCATTCCGCGGCGCGTGCTCGCCACCATCATGCTGCCGCAATGGCTCATTGACAATATGATCGAACAGTTCACGCCGGTCATGGCGTATCCGGTGTTTGACGTTCCCATGTACAAGCCTCTTGCGGACCTTTCGTCCGAGCTGTTCCTGCCGCACATCAACCTGATCCCGCAGAACAGCATGACGCTGCTCGAATCCAACCAGCGCTTCATCGAGTCCTACATGGTGGGCCTGAACCATGAGATGGCCCGTGAACTCCTGTGGCGCGAGTATCCAACCGATCAGCGCGGCAGCTATTTCCGCCAGTTCTGGGACGTGAGCCTCATGCTGCCGGTCAAGCCCACTCCTGACGACCGGGAAAAGCTGCGTGACATTCCGGAAATCCACAAATGGTCATTGCACTCGTCGCTGGGCGATCACAATCAGCGCGCCACCCACGGCCAGGCTGCGCTGCTCGTTCTGGTGATCCGGGGCGAACTGCTCAAGCGTTATCCCACCGCCGTGATCTACGCGCAAAAGTCGCAGTGGCACAGGCGCGACGATCACACCATTGACGTGGACGCGGAACGCGAACTTGTCGAGCTTTCGCCATCGGAAGAGGATTCCCTGCCGCCGGACAAGATCCGTATGCCTCTCTTTGAAGCCAAGATCGATCCCGATATCTACTTCATCGGCTTCGATCTGACGGCGCTGGAGGCGCGAGGGGGGACCAAGGCGACCGACGATCCCGGCTGGTTCTTCGTCATCAAGGAACGCCCCGGCGAGCCGCGGTTCGGCCTGGACGACGTTCCCGAAGGCGAAACGCCGCGTCTGATCAACTGGAATGATCTGGCATGGAAACATATTGATACCCCTCCCGGGAACCTGATTCAACTGAGCAAGACGCTCCACTTTGACACCTACAGCCCGCCGCTGGACCAGGAGGACAAACCTGACCCTGAAGATGATCAGGCGAAGTGGAACCCCAATACCAATGCGGCCGATCTGGCCTACATTCTCTACCGCGTGCCGGTGCTGGTGGCCGTGCACGCCTCGCGCATGCTGCCATGACCAACTTTACTGATCTTCGCAACCAGGTGGCCGGAACGCGGACCAGGACGGACACCGCCGCCGCAACCCTGGCCGTGGCACGGGAGCAACTCAAAGACGTCCAGCGCGAGATCGCGGACCTGCAGCGGGTCACTGAACCGCAGGCCGACGCCCGCTCCCGGGCGCGTCGCGCGGAACTGGAAAAACAGGCAGCCGCGCTTACCCGGCAGATTGACAGCACGAGGCAGGAAATCGGGCGTCTTAAGGCCCAGGCTGG
>DATIWA010000712.1:0-4952 GCA_035465515.1 Candidatus Limnocylindrales bacterium
CGACATTATTTTCAATCCCGGAACGCAGACGCCGGACTTTATCCTGAGCGCGTCTCCGGGCGCTTTGTCCGTGGCGCAGGGAAGCTCCGGAAGTTCCACGATTTCCACGGCCGCCGCGGGCGGCTTCAACTCGGCCATCTCCCTTTCGGTCTCGGGGCTGCCCGCCGGCGTTACCGCCAGCCTGACTCCCACCTCGATTGCGGCGCCCGGCAATGGGAACTCCACGCTGAATTTCACCGCTTCCAGCACGGCTTCCACGGGAACTTTTAATGTCACCGTGACCGCCAGTGGCGGCGGCATCACGCACACCGCGACCATTGCCCTTTCCGTTACGGCAGCCGCAGGGACCGGCAGCACCACAACGCAGGTACTGGGCAATCCAGGCTTCGAGAATGGCAGTACGAATCCCGCCCCGTGGAGCGTGAGCGCCGGGGTGATCAACAACTCGGCCAGCGAGCCGCCGCACGGCGGAGCATGGGACGCATGGCTTGACGGCTACGGCACAACCCACACGGATACCCTGATGCAGCAGGTTTCCATCCCCTCCAATGCCACGGCGGCCGCTCTGAGTTTCTGGCTGCACATTGACACTGCGGAAACAACTACCACCTCGGCCTTTGACACCCTGGCCGTTCAGGTACGCAATGCTTCGGGTACGGTGCTCTCCACGTTGAAGACGTTCTCCAATCTCAACAAGAACACGGGTTTTGCGCAGCAGAGTTTTGATTTGACCTCGTTCAAAGGCCAGACCATCCAGATCAACCTCGTCGGCACGGAGGACGCGAGTCTGCAGACGTCATTTGTGATGGATGATTTCGCCCTTAACGTGACCACTCCCTCCTCCACGGATACCACCCCGCCGACGGCCACTGTCACCGCGCCCGCCAACGGGGCCACAATCTCGGGCACGGTCACGGTGAGCGCGAGCGCCTCTGACAATACAGGTGTGACGCAAATGCAGTTGCTCATTGACGGCACGCTGGTAGCTTCCAACACCAGCGCCACGGCGCTGTCTTTCAGCTGGTCAACACCCTCGGTCGCCAACGGTTCGCATACCATCGTGGCGAAGGCGGTTGACGCCGCTGGAAACGTCGGCACCTCATCCACTGTTACGGTCACCGTTTCCAATGGCACGCCGACGACCACTGAGTTGATCTTGAATGGCGGATTTGAAAATGGGACCAGCACCTCACCCTGGACCCTGAGTACGGGCGTGATCAACAACTCAACCGCGGAGCCGGCGCACACCGGCAGTTGGGACGCCTGGCTCGACGGGTACGGCACGACGCATACCGATACCGCCATGCAGCAGGTGACAATCCCATCCACCGCCACGGCCGCGACCTTTAGCTTCTGGCTTCACGTTGATACTGCCGAGACAACCACCAGCACGGCGTTCGACAAGCTCACGGTCCAGGTGCGCGATTCCACCGGAAAAGTACTCTCCACGCTGGCAACGTTTTCCAATCTGAACCACGCGGCCGGATACCAGCAGCAAAGTTTTGACTTGACGGCCTTCCGCGGACAGATCGTCCAGATTTTCTTTTCCGGAACGGAAGATACCCAGCTGCAGACATCGTTTGTGCTCGACGACGTTTCACTCAAGGTGACCCAATAGGGAGGAGACCAATGAAGAAACTTACCTGGTTAACGGCAGTGGTTGCGATGTTTCTTGTCCAGTCAGCGGCATCACAACGGCTGGCCGCTCCGCCCCTGGACCGGCCGGCGGAGCCCAATATGGTCTTCGACGATGACGGCGGGAAGGCGCAGATTGTCCCCGCGGATTTCTCGGTCGCCGGTCCGAAGAAGTTTCATGGCGGCGCCGTGATGGCCGCGGTCCGGCAGGTCAGCATCTTCCTGGGTAGCGGATGGGCGGACACTTCGGTGCGCATTCGCCAGACAGCGCTCGGGGACCTTGCGGCAGACAATACCGGCCCGCACATTGCCGAGCTGCAAAAGCACGGCATTAAGATTCTGCCGGCGGCCCCGCACGCCGAAGATTTCGGCGATCTGAGCAAAACCCCGCTCAACGACCTTGATATTCAACGCAAGTTGAATGACATGTTGCGGAGCCATGCTATTCCCGCGCCGGCCGCCAATACGGTCTATGTGGTCTTCCTGGCCCCGGAGATTACCTCGACTCTCGGCGGGAACAAGGCCGGGGTGGACTATGTGGCTTACCACAATTTCGTCAACCTTGAAGCGGGCGAGGTGCGTTACGTGGTGGTTCCATTTCACCAGAATACCGGCCGCCATCAAGCAGCCGCGACCAGGGCCTTTGCCGAAGCTGCTTTGAATCCCAATGGTCGAGGCTGGTTCTGATTCCGGATGGAGGGAGTTCGCAAAAAATCGCTTCTCCCTCTCTGCCTTTCATCCCTGGCCATGCGCGGCGTCAGTCCTGATCGTTTTCTCTCCTCTGGCTGGAATGCTGCTTGACCCACCGGTCAGCGGCGAGTCCGGCATTTTTCTTTTTTGCCGCGGTAAGTTGGGGAGCTATTTTTGCTGCCTCCAGCTTGCATTCCCGCGAGCCTAAGCGTCCGCCCACGGCAAACCAGAGAAATGCCTGTGCGGGGTCAGCGCCGCAATTTTTCGCCAGAAACAATTTGCCCAATTCGTATGCCGCCTGGGCCTCGCCTCCGGCAGTGGCTTCTTTGTACCAGTGTGCCGCCGCCCGGCAGTCGCCTGCCTGCGCGTAGTTCCTGGCCAGGCGCAATTGGGCGGCAGGCTGGTCCTGGCGGGCAGCTTTTGCGTACCACTGCCGGGCCTCCGCCGGGTCCGCGGTCACGCCGGCCCCGCTTTCCAGCGCTTCGCCCAGATGGAGTTGAGCTTCAGCCACGCCGTGCCCAGCGGCCTTGCGGTTCCACTCCGCCGCCTTTGCCGGATCGGCCGGAACGCCAAAGCCGCGCTCGTACATGAAAGCCAGGTCACGCTGGGCCCGGGAGTCGCCCTGTTCGCCGGCCTTGCTCTCCCATACAAAAGCTCTGGGATAATCCGCGGGCACGCCCCGGCCATAAAGGTAGATCCGGCCCAGTTCGTACTCGGCCGGCTCGTATCCCTGGTCCGCAGCATCGGTCAGGAGGCGTATGGACTCGCGCCCGTTTGGCGGCACGTGAAGACCAAGGTCATAGCAGGCAGCCAGTGAAGTCTCAGCCGCCGGATCCTTTTGGGCGGCTTTCTGCTGCACTTGAGCGAAGCCGGCGCTGTCCTGCGGACAGGGTTCGGCCCGCTTTTCCTGGCTGCTGCCCTTTGCGGCCAGAGAACAGAGCAGAGTCATACAAAGAAAGAGGATTTTCTTCTGCACGGGCGCGGTTCCTTCCAACTCCGGAAGTATAGCTGGCGGCCAGAGCTTATCGCAGCTTCCTTCCGCTCATTTCCCGTGCAGCGAAATTTCTCAGGGCGGAAGGCGAATTTCGCGGAAACTTTACCTTTCCTCACCAATGATCAGCCCGCTTCAACAAGACATGCGCGCCTTCCGAGAGTTACAATTTCTGCGTTTCACATCGCGCTCTTCGACAGGAGGCATCTGTGGACGATCTTCCCGATAAAAAACCGCACAAGGACAAATCAGCCAAATCCAAAAAGTCCCGCTCGCAATCGGGTGTCTCCCGGCGTGACTTCCTGAAGATTTCCGGTGTTTCGGCGGCGGTGCCTCTGGTAAGCAAAGCCGGCGCGCTGGCGATGAACGAAGGCGAGGTGGCCGAACTGGGTCCCGGAAAAGTGCCGGTCACGCTCAACATCAACGGTAAAAGCCTGAAGGCCCAGCTTGAGCCTCGGGTGACGTTGCTGGATGCCCTGCGCGACCATTTTGATCTCACCGGCGCAAAGAGGGTGTGCGATCGCGGCACCTGCGGGGCATGCACGGTGCATATGGACGGGAAACCGGTTTATTCCTGCTCGGTGCTGGCCATTGATGCGCAGGCCCATCAGATCACCACCGTGGAAGGGTTGGGTGAACCTGGGAGACTGGACCCCGTGCAGCAGGCCTTTGTTGACAACGACGCGCAGCAGTGCGGCTTTTGTACACCGGGCTTTGTGATGGCGACCAAGGCATTTCTTGCCCAGCATCCGAATCCCACGCCTGAGCAGATCAAGCACGGGCTGGGCGGCAACTTCTGCCGCTGCGGGACTTATGCGGGCATTCGCGCCGCGGTCATGCAGGCGGCCAAAGGCGGGAAGGGAGCATAACTCATGGCGGACGATACCAGCAAATACAACTGGCCTTCGGCGGCAAAGCGAACTCTGATCGGAAGGCGCGTTTCACGCGTGGACGGCCCGGACAAGGTCTCCGGCCGCGCCAGATACACCTATGATGTGCATCGCCCGGGCATGCTCTTTGGAAAAGTTGTGCGCTGCCCCTATGCTCACGCCAAAGTGGTGAGCGTTGACACGGCTGCGGCGGAGAAGATGCCCGGTGTTGTCGCCGTTCATGTAGTTCAGGACGCGGGCTCGGAGATTCACTGGGCGGGTGACGATATCGCGGTGGTGGCCGCGGTGGATGAACCCAGCGCGGCAGATGCGGCGCGCGCCATCAAAGTCCAATACGAACCTCTGCCGCACTTTGTGAACGACTTCAAACAGCCCGGCAACGTTGCGGAAGATACCAGCCCGCTCAGCCAGGGCGACCTCATCGGGATGTTCATCAACCAGGTGCCTGAACCGGAGGTGATTGACCGCATTAAGAAGCGCGGCGTGAGCTTCAAGGTGGAACAGGGGCTGGTTGACCAGATGCGGCAGAACCACATTGGCGAGAACGTCATCGCCGCCCTTCAGTCGGCGCCCGTGAAGCAGGGAGGGCAGGAAGCTCAATCGCCCTATCGAAAAGAGGCCGAACTGACCATTGGAGACCCCGAGGCCGCATTGAAAGATTCCGAAGTAATTTCGGAAGGTGTCTATGGCTGCCCGGTAATCACCCACTGCTGCATGGAGAGCCATGGTTCCATCGCGGAATGGCC
>DATIWA010000713.1:0-2607 GCA_035465515.1 Candidatus Limnocylindrales bacterium
TCCACCGGCCAGACGGTCCCGCGGTGATAGCTGAAAGGATTGTAGGCAACGTGCCTGGAGGACAGAGTGCGAATACCCCAGCCGGAGTAAAGCTCGTCTGACATGAGGCGATCCGCAACGGCCTGCACCTGCGTTTTATCCGGGATGCCGCAAGCCACCAGGTGGCCGGCATTGGAGGCGATGGAGCGGACCTGCAGCCCGCGGGAATCAAGGGCCATGGCGTAAAAGTTCTCGTCCGCCATCCAGAAGTGGAAGTTGATGCGCCGGCGGAGTTCTTCCGCTTCGTCAAACATCTTTTTAGACTCGTCCTTGCGATCCAGCCAGAACAGCAGTTCGGACATCTGGAGTTTGGCCACGTAGAAGAATGCCTGCTCTTCGGAGGCGGCGATGGGCGCTTTCACCACCGCGCCGTCGTCATGGACAATGGCGTCCCAGGAATCCTTCCAGGCCTGGTTGGCAGTCCCCTGCGTGGAGCGCGTTTTATATTCATAGAGACCATCGCCATTGAAGTCCTGCTTGTCCTTCCAGCGGATTGCCTTGAGCGCGGGTTCCACCAGGGGAACCACCTTCTCCATGTCGCCGGTCCAGTGCCACAGTTCGGAAAGGACAAAAGGATAAAAACCTGAAGTGGTAACTGACCCGTAATAGCGCGCCCGCGGATTGTAGTTCAGGACTTCCAGCGGGCCCGTGTGCGCTTCGTGGATCATGCGTCCCGGATCTTCGTCACGCCAGTCACAGACTTGAGTTCCCTGCCATTTGGCCAATTCCGTCAAAACGCCGGACATCATGCCGGACGAGAGCATGGAGGCCATCCATGCGGAAGTGAGCGTGTCCCGGCCAAACAAAGCAATATAAAGAGGCAGTCCGGCGGCCATGGTCCATTCACGGTCCGACTTGTCGAGATCAAACATGCGCAGCGCCATGAGATCTTCACGGGCCTGATTGAGGGCGCCGATGACAACGGGCGCCATGGTCGGGCTTTCTTCGCTTTCGAACCCCGCGGCTTCTTCCAGAAAGATCTGGCGCTTGCGGTCAAACTCATTATGCTGCGGGCTGAATGCGTAGCAATCGTACTCCAGAGGAAGGTCGCGGCCGTCGATCATGGCAAGCAGCTTTAGGCAGACGTGCCACGACTGGCCCGCCCCAAGCTGTACGTGAAAGAGGATGCGTCCATTCTTGTGATGCGGAGTGGAGCCTGCCTTCTCGATCCTGACCCGGGCGGAGCGATGAATGCTGGAGTGTCCACTTGCGTCCTGGTGATGGTAAACATGTTCGGCCGAGTAGTCGAACAGGCACTCCCACGTCCCGGGAGAAACTTCTCCCAGCCACTCGCGCCTGAGCGTTCCCTGCTGGATGCGACGGCCTGAATCGGCTTCAATGTTGTCGGCGAAATCGGCGTCGAGCAACAATTCCAGCTTGAAGTCTATGTGCTCAAGAGTGTAATTGGTGAGATCAACGTCCTCATGAAACCCTTCGCCCACAGAACGGGAGATCCGCAACTCCAGGGTCTGTTCGGAGCTGGCTTCCATGTCGCCGCTGCCCTGGTCGGTGGGCCCGGCTGGAACTCCCGGCGCATTCACGATGTAATAGGCAAGCCAGTTATGCTGCTCCACGTTTGAAAGCGCCACCGAGAACGGAGCAGCACCGTTGATGCGATATTCCCAATGGGACAACAGCCTGGTCTGCTCGACAAAAAGACCTTCCCGGGTGTTGGGGTGGACAAAGCCATCTCTGCCGGTCACAAGGACGCTTCTGCTCTGGCTGACCTGAAGATGGTCAGAGCGGGGACGCAAACTGACGAGGTAGCTGCCGCGCTGATTTGCCATTCAGCAGATGGGATGCAACGAGGGCGAAACGGGTTCCCACAACGACTTAAGCCGGCAAAAGTTCGCGAAGGCTCCTGACCGCGTGAATGACAGTCGCAGCCACATAGTCTATTTCAGCTTCAGAGTTGAAGCGGCCAATGCCAAAGCGGATGGCGCTTCCGGCGGCCTCGTCCGTGAGGCCGATTGCCTTGAGCACGTGAGAAGGCTCGATTTTGTCGGAATGGCACGCCGCTCCGCTGGAGACCGCGATGTCCTTCATGGCGGTCATCAGCGCTTCGCCATCCACGCGGAGAAAACTGATGTTGAGATTGCCGGGAAGCCGCTGCTCGATGCTGCCGTTAATGGTCACATCATCCAGGGCAGCAAGGAGGCTGTCACGCAGGCGATTGCGCAGGCCGGCAATGCAGCAGCTTTCCTCGGGGAGGACAGCCTGGGAAATCTCACAGGCCTTGCCGAAGCCGACAATGCCGGGCACGTTGAGCGTGCCGGACCGCATGCCGCGCTCATGTCCGCCGCCATGAATGAGGGGAGCCAGTTTTACGCCGTTCCGGACATAGATGGCGCCAATACCCTTGGGGCCGTAACACTTATGAGCGGTAAGTGAAGCCAGGTCCACAGCGAGCTTTTGCACGTCAAAGGGCATGCGACCGAGGACCTGTACCGCGTCGGAATGAAACAGCACGCCGCGCTCGCGACAGATGCGTCCGATTTCTTCGATGGGCTGAAGCACGCCGGTTTCATTATTGGCGGCCATAACGCTGACAAGGATGGTTTGCGGCGT
>DATIWA010000714.1:0-2726 GCA_035465515.1 Candidatus Limnocylindrales bacterium
ACCCGGCCGATGGGAATCGGCCTGGAACTGCATACCCAGAGGAAGGACGGCGCGCTGACACCGGTGGAAATCAGCCTGAGCCCCAGCCCCTCCGGACAAGGGTTGAACGTGATTGCCATAGTCCGTGACATTACCGAGCGCGTGAAGCAGCAGGAAATGCTGCGCCGCTCGCAAGAGCGGTTACGGCAAGCGGAGAAACTGGAAGCTCTGGCCAGGCTCGCCGGCGGAACAGCCCATGAGTTCAACAATCTGTTGACCATGATTCTCGGCTATGCGGAGTTATTGCAGAGCGCGATTGATCTGGCCGGCGAACCTGACGCATACATCAGTAAAATACGCTCCGCCACCAAGCGCGCCGCCGGCCTTACCCGCCAGTTGCTCGCCTTTTCCCGGCGCCAGGTATTGTCACCGCAGATGCTGGACCTGAACCTGGTGGTGGCGGAGACGGGGAACCTGCTTTCCCGTGTTGTCGGGGAAGGGGTGGAGATCATCGCGCAACCTGCGCCCGTGCCGGCATGGGTGAGGGCCGACGTTTCCCAGGTGGAGCAGATCATCGCCAACCTGGTGATCAACGCGCGCGAAGCCATGCCCCATGGCGGCAAGCTGACGCTGTCGGTTGAGTGCGCTGAGTTGACGGAGCCGGACGTGGTCCATCCTGGCGGGATCGCGCCCGGCAACTATGTGTTGTTGCGTGTAAGCGATACAGGGGTGGGTATGCCGCCGGAAATTCAGGCCCGCCTCTTCGAGCCTTTCTTCAGTACCCGCGAGTTCGGCACGTCAACCGGGCTTGGCCTGGCTTCAGTCTATGGCATTGTGAGCCAGAGCGGAGGCGGAATCGCCGTTCAGAGCAAGCCCGGCGCAGGGACCACCTTCACCATCTATCTGCCTCGACTGACCGGAAGTGAACTTGCGGAGAGCGCGGAAAGCCCCGGTGCGACGCAGGCAAATCCCTGTACTGAAACCATTCTCCTCGTCGAAGACCAGCCTCATATTCTGGCGTTATCATGTGAGTTCCTCCAAAAGCTGGGGTACAGGGTGCTGGTGGCCGAAACCGCGGAGCGCGCCCTCAAGCTGGCGCAAGACTACACCCAGGCCATAGATTTGTTGCTCACAGACATCGTCATGCCGGGAATGAACGGCCGCCAGTTGGCAAGGGAGCTGAAGCGGGTCCGTCCCGAAGTCAAGGTCCTCTACGTCTCCGGGTACACGGATGAAGCGTTCGCGGACCAGGGGGCGCTGGACTTTGGAGACGCCTTCCTCGAAAAACCCTTCGAACTGGAACAGCTGGCAACGCTGCTGCGGCAGGTGCTGGCCGGCATCTCAAGAACGACGGTATGATTCCCTCCGCGCATTTGCGGTAAATACCCTTTAGCAGCGAAAATACTCCCCATGCAATCGAACCTGTTCAGGCCCATGCGCGCGATTGTGTGCGCATGCCTTTTCTTGCTGGTAGTTCAGACCTCGCAGTCCGATACGCGCCCGCTTCCCGAGGACCTGGGCGCGGTTCATCTTTATCAACTGCTGGCCAAACTCAATACCACAGCCCGGTTGATGCAGGTAGTCGCCCACCCGGATGACGAAGATGGCGGAATGTTGACCCTGGAGGCGCGCGGCCATGGCGCAAGGGTCCTGCTGTTTACGGTGACGCGCGGTGAGGGCGGCCAGAACAAGTTTGGCACTGAAAGCTCGGACGAGCTGGGAATCCTTCGAACACTGGAATTGCTGGAAGCTGACAAGTACTACCACGTGCATCAACGTTTCAGCCATGTGGTGGATTTCGGATATTCCAAGACCGCGGAGGAAACCTTCGATAAGTGGCATGGTCACGACGTGGCCCTCGGGGACATCGTCCGCGCCATCCGGATTTTTCGGCCGGACGTGCTGACCAGCCGCTTCAGCGGAACTCCGCGCGATGGTCACGGCAACCACGAAGCCTCCGGAATATTGACCCGTGAAGCATTTCGCGCCGCGGGCGATCCCACCCGCTTTCCGGAACAGATCAAAGAAGGCCTCCTGCCCTGGCAGCCTCAAAAGCTTTACCTCGGCAATCCTCCACGCATGTTTTCCGGACTCAAGGTCGCCGACGAAGATTACACGGTCAAACTCGATACCGGCGAATACAGCCCGCTGCTGGGGATGTCTTATGTGCAGTTTGCCCTGGAGGGTCTGGCGCACCAGACTTCGCAGGGGACAGGCGGCATTCGTGTTCCTCCCGGCCATCGCTATACCTATTACAAGCTGATGGATTCAACGCTGCCGAAGCCCGCGGGCCACGAAGAAGATTTCTTTGATGGCATGGATACCTCGCTCGCCGGTCTTGCTGCACGGCTCGGCGCGGAGGAATCCAAAGTGCCTTTTCTGCGTCAGGCACTTGAATCCCTGCAAAAGCATGTTGATGCGGCGACCAGGGCGTTCTCGATTCAGGATCCTTCGGCCTGTGCCCCGCCGCTGCTTGCAGGACGTGAAGAAACGGAAACCCTGATCGGCAAAGTCGCGGGGTCGCAGCTCTCCGCCGCGTCGAAGGCGGGGCTGCTTGCCT
Source organism: Candidatus Limnocylindrales bacterium (assembly GCA_035465515.1). Classification (GTDB taxonomy): domain Bacteria; phylum Acidobacteriota; class Terriglobia; order Terriglobales; family Acidobacteriaceae; genus Angelobacter. The sequence continues at coordinate 2,540 of DATIWA010000714.1, forward strand.
CGCTGCGCATCAAACAGGAGCAATTTCAGAGAGCGGCGAATGAGGCCCTGGGTATCTTTTTTGAGGCGTCGGTGGACCCGCCGGGGCCGCCGCCGGGCCCCTCCTATTTTCCGCGCATGCAGGAAACCATGACTCTCGCCGTGCCCGGGCAGAGCTTCACGATGACGGCGCGGCTTTATAACCGCGG
>DATIWA010000715.1:0-5215 GCA_035465515.1 Candidatus Limnocylindrales bacterium
CAAGGCGGTCCCGCTCAAGGCTCGGCGCGACCGGTACCCATTTCCGCGATCACTTCCTGGCCCAGGAGCTTGCTGCCGTCATACAGCACTTCAATGAGCCGGGAGCGCACCGGGCGCGCATTGGCCACGGCGGTCGGGACGTCCGGAGTGGGAAACAGGCCCACCATTTCCCATTTGCTTTCACCTGTCTGTATCCAGAGTTCGTATTGTTTCCATTTGGCCATGAGCGCCGGACTCCCCTGCACTCTTACAGTACTTCATCTCGGGGGATGCCGGGCAGCCCAAAAGTACGTGCCCGTATCCCCCGAGAAAACATCACCGGCTGGTGTGGCGGGGCGCCGTCTCTGATGATGGCTGGTCCATGCCTTCCCAGCCCGTCTTTTCGCCCTTGTTCTGCTCGTCCAGCCATTTTTTCAGCGGAGCAAAGTAGTCCAGCAGCGCCGTCGCGTCCATCTCGCGCTGCCCGCTAATGGCCTCCAGTTCGTCCGGCCACGGCCTGCTCTTGCCCATGCTGAGCATCTTGTTCAGCCGTTCGCCGGCCGCCTTGTTCTGGTAAATCGAACAGCGGTGCAGCGGTCCCTTTTCTCCCGCCGCCTGGCAAAGCGCCCGCTGGAACTGGAACTGAAGGATGCGCGCCAGGAAGTAGCGGGCATACGGAGTGTTGGAGGCGATGTGGTACTTGGCGCCGGGGTCGAAGTCGGCCTCGCTGCGCTCCACCGGCGGCGCCACGCCCTGATACTTCTGTTTCAGCTCCCACCACATCTTGTTGTACTGCTGCGGCGTGATCTCGCCGGAGAAGACCTTCCAGCGCCACTGGTCAATCAGCAATCCGAACGGCAGGAAGGCGACCTTGTCCAGCGCCATCTTCAGCAGATAGCCGATGTCGGAGCTCTCCGGAGGCACGGTGTCCAGCAGCCCGACCTTTTTCAGGTATTCCGGCGTGACGGAAAGCGCAATGGTGTCACCCACCGCCTCGTGAAAGCCGTCATTGGCGCTGTCTTCGAACAGCGGCGGCTGGTTCTTGTAGGCGCGCTGGTAGAAGTTGTGGCCCAGTTCGTGATGGATGGTCACAAAATCCTCATCCCGGATCTCGATGCACATCTTCAGCCGCAGGTCATCTTTGTTGTCCACGTCCCACGCGCTGGCATGGCAGACCACGTCGCGGTCCTGCGGTTTGACGAACAGGGAACGCTCCCAGAACGTCTGCGGCAGCGGCGCAAAGCCCAGCGACTTGAAGAAGTTTTCGCCGTAATGCACCATGCCCAGCTCATTCACCTTGTGCTGCTTCAGGAGCTGTGTGAGGTCGTAACCCTGGCTGGAGTCGGCCGGCGCGACCAGAGGATAGATGTTGCCCCATTCCTGCGCCCACATGTTGCCCAGCAGTTGCGAAGGAATCAGTCCATCAGGACGGTCCGCGATCTTGCCGTACTTCTTGATGAGCTGCCGGCGCACGTAGGCGTGCAGCGAGATGTACAGCGGCTCCACCTGGCGCCACAGGCGCTCCATCTCGGCGCTGAACTCCTCCGGCATCATGTCATAGTTGGAGCGCCACATCGCTCCGGTGTCTTTGAATCCCAGCTCCTGCGCGCCCTTGTTGGAGAGCTGCACGAACCGGGCGTACTTGTCCCGCATGGGAATCGAAATTTTGTGCCAGCCCACCCAGGCATCGAGCAGCTCATCGGGGTTGGTGCTGGTGGCCATGATGCGGCTGAGATCGTTCAGGGAAAGGCATTTCTCCTTGCCGTCCGCCTGCGGCTTGCAGTACTTGCCTTTGCCGTACATGCCGTCCATGCTGCTGGCGATGGTGGTCAGCTCCTTGCGCTCCGCGTCGTTGTTCGGCGCGGGCGCCACCAGCGAAAGCTTCAGCAGCTTGAATTTCCGCGCCAGCTCCGGCGGCATCTTCAGGCGATCAAAGCGCCGCGCGTCCAGCGCCAGCCGGGTGACCACCGCCGTGAGCTGCTCCTGCGCCTGCGCGTTGATGGTCTCCGTATCGTCGGTGATGAAATTTTCCTGCACCCACTGCGCGCGGCCGGCCCGAATGCCGTAATCGTTCAGTTCGGCCTCGGCTTTTTTCATAAAGGCTTCCGCCTCCGCCAGGGTGGGCGCTCCAGCGGTTTTTTTCGCATGCGCAGGCGCGGCCTTCTTTGCCGGCGCGGTCTGCGCCGGCCCTGCGCAGGTTAACACCAGGCCGGCGAGCAGAATGCCAACCGTTCTGTTAAGCAACATTGTTCCTCCAATTGGGGGATTCAGGACTGCCTAGAGTAGCCCTTGGCGGTAATCGCTGGCAAATCGCCCGGGCTTGTTCGCTTCCGGGACTTCGCTGTGCGAAAACGAACACCTGAGAGCTGGAACCGCCGTGGCATGGAACACGTATATCTCCTTTAGGGTAAGTTGCTTCCCATTCTTACCCGGAGTTGGCAGATGGATTGCCTCCCTTCTCGGGAAGCCTGGCCTCCATCGCCCATCCGCAGGAGCTGTTAATGGACACTTTGTTGCAGGACATAAAATTCGGCGGTCGCATGCTGATCAAGAACCCGCTGATCAGCCTGGTTGCCGCCTTAACTCTGGCGCTCGGAATCGGCGCCAACACGGCCATTTTCAGCGCCGTGAACGGCCTGCTCCTTCGTCCCTTGCCGGTGCAGAATGCTGACCGGCTCACAGTGCTTTCGGAACGCGTGAAGGGCGGAGACCTGACCAGCCAGTTCTCCTATCTGAATTACCGCGACCTGCGCGCCCAGACCGGCGTGTTCTCCGATCTCATTGCCTACAATCTCAACCTTCTCGGCCTTGAGTATGAAGGCAAGCCGGACCCGGTGGTGGTCAGCTATGTCAGCGGCAACTATTTTTCCGGACTCGGTCTGAAGCCGGCCGCGGGACGTTTGATCTACGGCGACGATGCTGAAACGCCGGGAGGCGCGCCCGTGGTTGTTCTCGGGTATTCGTACTGGAAGAAGCGCTTCAATCTGGATCCTTCCATTGTCGGCAGGCAGGTGAAGCTGAACGGGACGTCCGCCACCGTCGTGGGCGTTGCGCCGGAAGGCTTTCATGGACTCTACTCGATTGTGGAGATGCAGGCCTACCTTCCCCTGGGCATGAGCGCCCTGTGGAGAGAAAGCAACGACTTCTGGACCAGACGCGACGCCCGGCAACTCAAGCTCTATGGCGTGCTCAAGCCGGGCGTAAGCATGAAACAGGCGCAGAGCGCGGTGAACGTGGTGATGCAGCGCCTGGCGCAGCAGTATCCCGAAAACAAGGACTTCACGGCGCAAATCTATCCGGAGAGGCTGGCCCGGCCGGAGCCCGATCCCTCCAACAGCATGGTGATTGTGGGTGTGCTTTTCATGGTGCTGGCCGGACTGGTGTTGCTGCTGGCATGCACCAACGTGGCCAACATTATTCTGGTCCGGGCCACGGCGCGGAGCCGCGAGATGGCCGTGCGCGCCGCCCTGGGCGCTGCCCGCACCCGGCTCATACGCCAGCTCATGACGGAGAGCATCCTGCTCGCGGCCATCGGCGGCGCGGGCGGCCTGCTGCTGGGCGCATGGGTCAGCCGCCTGCTCGGATCAATTCAAATCATCGCCCTGGGAAACCCGCTGGTATTCGATTTCAGCTTTGACTGGCGCGTCTTCGCCTTTGGGCTTGCCGCCGCTCTGGTGACCGGAATTCTTGTCGGCTCGGCGCCGGCCTTCCGCGTGGGCCGCGCCAATCTCAGTACAGTGCTGCATGAAGGCAGCCGCGGCGTCCTGGCCGGCACCGCGCGCTCGCGCATGCGCAATGCGCTGGTGGTGGTGCAGGTGGCCGGATCTCTGATGCTGCTGGTGGTGGCCGGCCTGTTCGTCCGCAGCACGCGCAACGCCGAGCGCATGTACCTGGGCTTTGATCCCAGCCATGTGCTCAACGCCACCATGGACGCGAGCAACGTGGGCTTCGATAAAGACCAGGCGCGGAAGTTTTACCGCGACCTGGAAGACCGCGTTCGCGCTCTGCCCGGGGTTCAGTCGGCAAGCCTGGCCACTACGGTTCCCATGGGCTACAACAATGAGGCCAACCCCGTGTATGTGGAGGGCCGGGCGGAGGAAAAGAAAGCCGCTCAGGTCGTGCTCTGCAACAGCGTGGGCCGGGATTATTTCGCCACCATGCGCATCCCGATTGAGCGCGGACGGACCTTCACGGACCAGGACACGGACAAATCTCCGCTGGTAGCCATTGTGAACCCGGTCATGGCGCAGCGTTACTGGCCCAACCAGGACCCCATCGGCAAACGCTTCAGCATCAAGAGTGCCGCCGGACCTTTTCTTGAAATCGTCGGTGTGGCCAGACAAGGCAAATATCTGGGGCCCGCGGAAGACCCGGCGCCATTTTTTTACATGCCTGGCGCACAGCACCCGCAACTGGTCCGCACCCTGCAGGTCCGGACCGCTTCGGCGCCCGAATCACTGATTCCGGAAGTCGAGCGTGAAATCCATTCTCTCGCTCCCGGCCTGCCACTGATCAGCATAGAAACCATGGAGCAGTCCCTGGAGGGCCTGAATGGACTGTTTTTCTTCCGCATGGGCACGCGCTTTGCCGGCGCGCTGGGACTGCTGGGTCTGGTGCTGGCCCTGGTCGGCGTCTATGGCGTGATTTCATACGCTGCGGCGCAGCGCACCCATGAGATCGGCGTGCGCATGGCCCTGGGCGCCAGCCGGGCAAGCATCCTGAAGATGGTCTTGAAACAAGGCTGCGTCCTGATCGGCGCCGGGGTTGTTGCCGGCCTGGCCCTGACTTTTGTTGCCGTGCGCGGCATCAGCAGCCTGCTGGTCGGGGTAAGCCCGACCGATCCGCTGACGCTGGCCGCGGCCGCGTTGCTGCTTGCCGGCGTTGGGTTCCTGGCGTCATTGATTCCCGCGCGCCGCGCCATGCGAGTGGAGCCGCTGCGTGCGCTGAAGTACGAATAGAGTTTTGTCCCGAGCGGAGCGAGGGGTCCCTATGGCTGCGATGCCGCGGCAGAATGAACGTCGGTTGCATCTCCATCAATCCGATTTCTCTGTTGCTGTATCGCCCGCAGCATTGAAGCTCATAGGGATCGCGCGCTCCGCTCGGGGGCGCGCGCCGCAAATGCTCCGGCGGCAAGAACAATGACGGCAAAAACCTGGCCGCGAATTCTCACCAATAAACACGAATAAGAATGAGGATCCGTGTTTTTCGCGAGCATTCGCGGCCCGGTAGATCTTCG
>DATIWA010000716.1:0-3333 GCA_035465515.1 Candidatus Limnocylindrales bacterium
CTCAGCAGTCAGCATTCAGCCCCTGGGCAGATTGCGTGACCTCGACAAGCGGTGAGAATGGGCCGGGTCAGGCGCCTTCCGCGGGGGTGGAGCAAAGAACCCTTGGCGGATGGAAGGTGTTTAAGTCGAAGGGCAGCAGCAGCATGGCGCAGTTCTGGGGAATGAAAGAGCGGTCCCAGGCGCCAGAAAAATGAGCATGGATGGAGCGCATCACCGCCCCGTGGCTGACCACCACTGATTCCCCCTGCGGGTAACGCAGGCGCAGCTGTTCCAGCACCGGCAGGACGCGCAGGCGCACGTCTTCATAGCTCTCGCCGCCGCAGGGACGCCACAGCCACTCGCGTTCGGGATCGTACGCCGGATCGTTCCGCGCGACCTCATGGCGGTGCTCCCAGGGCCGTCCCTTGAGGCAGCCGAGATCGCGTTCGTGCAGGTCTTCCACTACTTCCACGGGCAGTTGCAGCGCAGCGGCCAGGATCTCAGCGCTTTGCCGGGCGCGCCGGAAGGTGCTGGAGATTACGCGACGCGGCCGGAAGTTGACGGCGATTTGCCCGGCGGCTTCCCGGGCCTGGCGGCGGCCAAGTTCGGTGATTGGGACCTCGCCCGAGGCGGCGAAGTGGCGGTCACGGTTGGACTGGCTTTCACCGTGGCGGACAAGAATGAATGTGCCGGTAGGTTCCAAGAGGAGATTTTAGATCAACTCCGGGCGATTGCGGCAGCGCGCTGCGCGGATTCCGTCTGCCGGGAAGAGATACGCTCGCGCAATTTGAGGAATGGCCGCTCAACGGCGAAATAGAGCAGGGCCGCGGCTGAAAAACTGGTGGCCAGAAAGATCAGGAGCGGCGGCCAGCCGCCGCCCTGCATGACCTGGCCGAAGTATAGACGGTCGAGATGACCAATCTCCTTGTGGATGAGATACAGGCTGTATGCCAGAGTGGCGATGAACCCAAAGCCGCGTATGCGTGAAAGCCAGCTTAGCGGGCTGAGGCTGGAGGTCACCAGCAGTCCCAGGCCGAGAGAGAGCAGAGGAAAACCCAGCAGAGTTCCGGAGAAGGAGAAGCGATCACGGAAGAGCCACATGGAGGCGCCGCTGAAGGCGACTCCTGCCAACAGCAGCAGGTGTCCGTGGGCCATGCATCGCTGCCACCAAGCCGGGCGGAAGGTCTTGATGCTCGCGAGGACCACGCCCACAAGAAGGCCGTCAAGCCGGGTATATGTGGGGTAGTAAATGTCCATGATGTAGCGGGTGAAGAACTCGCCGGTGCCGCCCAAAGGCCTGAGCCGGAGATAGATGTAGCCGCGTATCGCCACCCCGAACAGCAGGATGCCCAGGCCGAGGGCCAGCGCTTTTCCGAAGCGCGGCTTGCGCATCAGCAGGAGCACCAGGACCGGCAAAACCAGGTAGAAGTGCTCTTCCACGCAGAGCGACCAGAAGTGGGAAAAGGCCTGCTCGGTGAAATAGTTGATGCGGAAATTTTCCGTGAAGGTCAGGAATTGCCAGGCCGGTGAGAGGCCGGGGGCCTCGCGGAATACGGGCACAGCGAAATACAGGGCCAGCACTGCCAGGAATGCCGGCAGAATGCGGAAAGCCCGGCGCAGATAAAACCGGGTCAGAGAAGGGCTGTCGCCCTTGAGATAAGGCCGCATCAATTGCGAGCCGATGAGATACCCGCTGAGAACAAAGAAGAGGTCAACCCCCATCCAGCCATAGCGGCTGGGCCAATAGAAAACTTCCGGCAGATGGAGCACCCGCATGTGGAAAAGCATGACCCAGAGGATGGCAATAGCGCGCATCAGATCCAGGCCGGGAGCGCGGGAGGCGGAGGTATCGAGCCAGCTTTGCAAGCAATTTTGTTATAGCAGGTTCTTGAGCGGAGCTGTGCATTTGTGGGCGGCAGCGGGATGAACAACGGTTAGCCTTTATACTGGGATTTATGGCCGTGATGAACCCAAAGTCGGTAAAGGTCAATGTGACCACCGGGACAGGGGTGGACATTGAATGGGAGGACGGGCACAAGACGCACTACGGCTTCCAGTGGCTGCGCGACGCCTGCCCCTGCGCCACCTGCACTGAGGACCGCAATAATCACAACCGCAAACCGGGAGAGGCGGCGAAGCAGGCGCCTTCCCTGTTGCCCATGTACAAGGAGCCGGCCAAACCCAAAGAGGTCAAGCCGGTGGGCCGGTATGCCCTGAACATCAGCTGGAATGACGGGCACGCCAGCGGGATTTATTCGTGGGATTATCTGCGGGAACTGTGCCAGTGCGAGGAATGCAGAAAATCGGGTGACCGGGTGATCGGGTGAAGGAGATCGCGGTAATCGCGCGGAGCCGCCGTGCGTATGGAAACTGCATAGATTTTCATGAATCTTCTTGACCAGCTCAATCCCCGGCAACGCGAAGCGGCAGAGGCCGTTGAGGGACCGGTGTTGATTCTGGCCGGCGCGGGCAGCGGCAAAACGAGGGTGATCACCTACCGCATCGCGCACCTGATTGAGAACCTGGGAGTGGAGCCGGATTCCATCCTGGCCGTCACTTTTACCAACAAGGCGGCGGCAGAGATGGTGGAGCGCGTTGACCATCTGCTGGGCGGGCGCCTGCTGCGCAAGCCGCTGATCTCGACGTTCCATTCCTTCTGCGTGCGCGTGCTGCGGCGGGACATTGAGGCACTGCGCATCGGCGACAGCGGCTACAAGAAAGATTTTGCCATTTATGACGAAACCGACCAGCAGAGCGTAGTCAAGGGCGTCATGCGGCGGCTGGGCATTGATGACAAGCAGCACAAGCCTTCAGCCGTGCTCTCAAAGATCTCCTGGGCCAAGAACCACATGCTGGACTCGCAGGAAATGTACCTGCAATCCGGCGATCCCTTTACCGAGAAGGTGGCGCACATCTTTGAGGCCTACCGCAAAGAGCTGCGCAAGGCCAACGCGCTGGACTTCGACGACCTGCTGCTGGAGACGGTGCGGCTGCTCAAGTCGTCGCAGGAGGTCCGCGAACGATACCAGCGGCGTTTCGAGTACCTGCTGATTGACGAATACCAGGACACCAACCGTCCGCAATATGAGCTGATCAAGCTGCTGGCGGGCACGCGGCATAATTTGTGCGTGGTGGGCGATGAAGACCAGTCCATTTACTCGTGGCGCGGGGCCGATATCCGCAACATTCTGGAGTACGAGCAGGATTTCCCCGAGGCCCGGATCATCCGGCTGGAGCAGAACTACCGTTCCACGCAGAACATTCTGGAAGCGGCGTCGGCGGTGGTGGCCAACAACGTAAAACGCAAAGGCAAGACACTGTGGACGGCGCGGCAGGGCGGCACAAACGTGGGCT
>DATIWA010000717.1:0-2876 GCA_035465515.1 Candidatus Limnocylindrales bacterium
CGTAGCAGGGCCATCAAGACCAGACTTGTAGAAAGCTGTGCTGGCCGACGAAGCCGTTCGCCAGGGGCGATGTTGGCAATCGCCGGCTCCATCACGCCCGGCCGTTCAAACCCTCGCCGAGGGCCCAGCGTTCACCCTCGCCGAGCTTGGCGAGGGCGACCGCCCGGATTTACTCCTGCTGGAGTTATCGCGCGTCTTGCGCGGAATAGCAGCCGCTTTCGCCGGCGGGCGATGATCGGGGAAATCGCCGCAGGATTGTTCGTTGGGCCGTCCTTCCTGGGGCTACATATGGTCCCGTCCACAAGTTCCGACTTGAAGGACTAACATACGGTGTGCCGATGAGGTGGAGGGGCCGGGCAAACCGCTGGGAACAAAAGCTTATTGACTGAATGAGCGTTCATTCAGTATTATAAAGAAGGTCTCATTCCGGGCGCGCCTGGCCCCTTCCTCACATCAAATCAGAGGACCGCCGCACGCGTTCCAATCATTCGCATTACACGTTCACGGAGCATCATTGTTCATGAACTCGAGCATCGCCGCAGGTGCTGGAATGGCGCGTGAAAACTGTTATTATTCTGGGCGTCTCGAGGTCGCTCTTCTCACCTTTTTCGGTCACTTCCAGGAGTCATTCTCATGAGCCAGTCCGCAGTCTCCACTCCGATTCAAGGTTCCGCCGCAACATCCAGGATGCAGCCCAACGGGCATGGCGGCCATGCTCCGCAGCAGCGCATCAACAAGGTCGCGGTGCTCGGGGCCGGCACCATGGGGGCGCGGATCGCGGCGCATTTCGCCAATGCGGGAATACCCTGCGTGCTGCTGGACATTGTTCCGCCTGATGCGGCCCAGAGTACGGACAAGGCTGCGCGCAACAAGATTGTGGCCGCCGGATTGGAAGCGGCAGTCAAGTCCAAGCCGGCTGCCTTCTTCCAGAAAGGCCTGGAGCGGCTGGTCACCATCGGGAACTTTGACGACGACATGAAGCTGCTGTCTGATGCTGACTGGATCATTGAAGCCGTAGCCGAAAACCTGGAAATCAAGCGCGGGTTGCTCAGGAAAGTGGAGGCCGTGCGCAAGCCCGGCAGTATCGTGACCACCAACACCAGCGGCCTTCCCGTCCACAGCATTGCTGAAGGCTTTAGCGAAGATTTTCGCCGCCACTGGTTCGGCACGCACTTCTTCAATCCGCCGCGCTACATGCGCCTGCTGGAGATCATTCCCACGCCGGAGACGGATCCGGCGGCCATTGCCGCCGTTGCCCATTTCGGCGACGTGCGGATGGGCAAGGGAATTGTCACTGCGAAGGACACCCCCAACTTCATCGCCAACCGCATCGGTACCTACGCCGGCCTCAACGTCTTCCGCGTGATGCAGGAGATGGACCTGAGCATTGAAGAGGTGGACGCACTGACCTCCAGCGGCGGCTGGACCAGGAATCCGACCTTCCGCACCATTGATCTTGTGGGGCTCGATGTTCTCGGAAGCGTGGTCAAGAACTTCAGCAAAAACGTGCAGGACGAACGCCCCGATCTGAAGCTCCCGGCATTCTTCGACAAGATGCTGGAGCGCAAGCTGCTGGGCGACAAGACCAAAGCCGGCTTCTACAAAAAGGCGAAAGGCCCGCAGGGCGAAGAGCGCCAGGCGATTGACTGGAAGACCCTGGAATATCACACCGCGCAGCGGCCCAAGTTCCCCGCGCTGGAAATGGCGAAAAACATCGAAGACATGGGCGAGCGGCTGCGCGCCATACTGGCCGGCGATCCCCGCGACAAGGCCGTCAAGTTCATTTGGACGACGGTCTCCGAGATGTGGACCTACTCGGCCAACCGCATTCCTGAAATCGCCGACAGCGTGGTTGAGATTGACGCCGCCATGCGCATGGGCTTCAACTGGGAGATCGGCCCGTTTGAAGTCTGGGACCTGGCGGGTGTTCCCGAAACCGTGGCCAGGATGAAGAAGGAGGGCAAGCCCGTCGCGGCGAACGCTGAGAAACTGCTGGCTGCGGGCGGGAAGAGCTGGTACATCGACGATCCCACGTCGCCCTCGGGACGGGCCTACTTCGACCTGCGCACCGGACAGTACAAGCCGGTGGAGGTGGCGGAAGGCGTGTGGTCGGTGCAGGCCGCCAGGAAATCCAACGGCGTGGTCAAGAAGAACCCCGGCGCTTCGCTCATCGACCTCGGCGACGGCGTGGGCTGCATCGAGTTCCACACCAAGATGAACGCACTCGGCGGCGACATCGTGCAGATGGTCACGCAGACGCTGAAGACCGGCGGCATCGGCGACCAGTTTGAAGCGTTCGTGATCTCCGGCGACTCGCAGAATTTCTCCGTGGGCGCCAACCTGATGATGCTGATGCTGGCTGTTCAGGAAGAAGAATGGGACGAGATAGATCTGGCCATCAAGCAGTTCCAGGGCATGACCCAGGCCATCAAATTCTGCACGCGACCGGTGGTCACGGCTTCTTATGGCATGACGCTGGGCGGCGGCTGTGAAATCAACCTGCATTCCGCCGCGCGCCAGCCGCACGCGGAGCTTTACATGGGCCTGGTGGAAGTCGGAGTCGGCCTGCTGCCCGGAGGCGGCGGCTGCAAAGAGATGCTGCTGCGCGCCGTGGACAACGCCCGCGCCATCCGTCCGGATGGCCGCGCCGAATCCGTGGAATTGATGGAAGGCATGAAGCGGATCTTTGAAATTATTGCCATGGCAAAGGTCTCGACATCCGGATATGAAGCCCGCGAACTCGGTTTCCTCTCACCGGGTGACCTCATTTCCATGAACCGCGACCGGCTGCTCAGCGATGCCAAAGAGCGTGCGCTGGAGTTGGCCAGGGCCGGCTACAAAGCTCCCGTGCCGCGGACCGACATTCCTGCTCCCGG
>DATIWA010000718.1:0-2888 GCA_035465515.1 Candidatus Limnocylindrales bacterium
ATGCTGCGGATGAAGGGCCATCGCGTGGAAATGGCGGCAAGTCTGGAGCAGGCCCATGCCAGCCTGGCAAAGTCCGGCTATGATCTGGTCATCGTTGACGTCGGCCATTACGCCGAACCTGGTTTTCAGTTTTGCGAAGAAGTCAAAAAGAAGCATCCGCGGCAGAAAATCCTGATGCAGGCCGAGGACCGCATTTTTCCCGCCAGGAATGAGTGCCCCGATAACGTCATTCCGAAACAGGAGGGCCCGCACGTCTTCGTGCGCGAAGTCGAGCGGCTCTTGCAGGCAGCTTGAAAGTCGGCGTCCGTGGCCCGGCCCAGGGCCACGTGTTTATGGATTGGCTTTCGTGGGTTTCCATGCGACCAGAAAATCGATAACGTCTTCTTCCGTGCGCAGGCGGGCTTTTTCAAATTCGCTGCTGGAGGTAAGGTATGCGCCGCGCGCGTTGAGCACGGCCACTGCCGGGACGCCTTTCTTCAGGTCCACGTGGTACTTCCTGGCCAGGTCCAGGTTCTTGTCATACCGTCCCACATCAACATGCACAACCAGATAGTTGTTGCGCAGCAGCGGCTCGATGCGCGGTTGATGAAATGCACGGTCCAGTATGTGGCAATCAATGCACCAGTTGGCCCCGAACACCAGAAGCACTCTCTTGTGCTGCCTGAGCGCCGCGGCTGTCGCCTGCCGGATTTCGCGCGGAGCGCTGGCATTGGCTTTGTACAGGTTGGGGTTGATCGCGGAAGGTTCCCGCAGCGGCACTGGTTTAAACTGCGCGGCGCAGCTCAGGGCCGCAAGCATCATGGCGGCCGGCATCATCATCCGTAGCTTCATCGGATCGATTGTAATGCAGCCTGAGTTTCCTGAAGTCCGCCCTGATTGAGGCCGCTCCCCGGGCAACTGCGATCAGGCACAACAATGAGTTTTCGTTACAGCTTCGTTCACGAACAGCTCGTTCCTCGACGGCTGGATGAGGTCTTTGCCTTCTTCTCCCGTCCTGAGAACCTGCAAAGCATCACGCCGGACTGGCTCAATTTCAACGTCCTGAGCGCCGGGCCGCAACCCCTACAGAAGGGAACAAGGATCCATTACAGGCTGCGCGTGCATGGCGTCCCGGTGCGCTGGACCAGCGAAATCGTCGCGTGGGAGCCACCGCATAAGTTCACCGACCTTCAGGTTCGCGGGCCCTACAAGCTGTGGCGTCACACACATGTTTTCGCGGCGGAAGGAAACAGCACGAGGATCAGCGATGAGGTCCTTTATGAGCTGCCTTTTGAGCCTCTGGGAGGGCTGGTCCATTGGTTGATGGTGCGGCGCGACGTGGAGAAGATATTTGCCTTTCGCAAGGCCAGGATTCGTGAGCTGTTCGGTTGACCGGAGGCGGAGACCGGCGCGCTTTACAATCAGCCAACACCAAGTAAAATAAGGCTTTCACCTCCAGCCAGATGACTCAACACACCAAAGGCTTTTTTGTCCGGCATTTCGGGCTGCGCGGTATTGCGGTGTTCGAAGCCGGCAAGGGAGCGCTCGCTCTCGGCGTCGCTCTCTGGGCCTTGACGCTGCTCCACAAGGACATGGAGCGCGTGGCAGAGCACCTTCTGGAAGTGCTGCATATTGGCCTGGACCGCGATTTTGCCCAGCGCGTCTTGCGCGCCGCCCAGCACGTTACCGACCGCAATATCCTCGTCTTTATGAGCGGCATCTTTGTTTATTCCGGCGTCCGTTTTGTTGAAGCAACCGGGCTATGGCTGGAGAAGGAGTGGGCGGAGTGGTTCGCCCTGCTTTCGGGAGGGCTTTACATGCCCTATGAGATCTTTGAGCTGCTTCGCAAGCCAACCGCCCTGAAGTGGGGGATATTCGGCGTCAACACGTTGATCGTGCTCTACCTGGTGTGGCTGCTGCTGGATTCCCACAAACGCAAGGTCTTGGCGCGAGAACAGGGCCTGCCGGTGCAGGACTAGCCCACTCGCAAACCGTCAGTCATCCTGCGCAGGCACTGTGCTCCGCTCTTTGCGCTACTGCTGCTCGTACACAGTTTTCCCACCCACCACGGTCCGCAGCACCTTTGTCTTCAGTATTTCCGGCGCGGGAACCTTGGTGAGATCGCGGTCCAGCACCACGAAATCAGCCAGCATGCCGGGTGCGAGGACGCCTTTCTCATGCTCGGCGAACTCTGCATACGCTGACCCGGTAGTGTATGCGGCAAGAGCCTGCTCAATGGTCAGTTTCAGTTCCGGGAAGTATTCTTTGGTTCCTGCTTCATTCTTGCGCGTGACGGCGCAGTAGACCCCGCGAAAAGGCGTAATCGGCTCAACAGGGTAGTCGGTCCCAAAGGCCAGTACCACGCCTTCATCCAGAAATCTCTTCCACCCATAGGAGTACATGGCCCGTTCATGCCCAATGTGCGCCTCGGCCCAATTCATATCAGTCAGCAGATGGTTGGGCTGCATGGAGGCGATCACCTTCAGGTCCTTGAACTTCTTGTAATCCTCCGGCGCCACCACCTGGGCATGTTCAATGCGAAAACGGAAGTCGCGTTTAGCGCTCGCCTGCTCGGCCCTGGCGAACGCCTCCAGAGCCATGCGCGCCCCCCGGTCGCCGATGGCATGGAAGCCAAGCTGGAAACCGGCCTTGGCGCGCTCCATGGCCTTCTGGTCCAGCGCGTCCTGCTCGTAGCGCGGGATACCCGCATTCTTCGGGTCGTCACTGTAAGGCGCCAGCATGGCCGCGGTGCGCGAACCCAGCGATCCGTCCATGAAGCCCTTCAGCATCGTTGTATGCAGCATGGGGTCGCCGGCCGGATGGTGCGAGCGCATTTCTTTCAGCTTCTCCACCGGCGCATCAAAGGGCAGCCACTCAGCGATGCGCAGCGTCAGCTTGCCTTCTTTCTC
>DATIWA010000719.1:0-2608 GCA_035465515.1 Candidatus Limnocylindrales bacterium
CTTCCATGCGGGGAATGTGCAGGCGCTCCCTTTTGCCGCCGGGGAATTTGACGCCTGTGTTTCGCTGCTGGTCTTCAACTTCATTCCCGATCCCGGAAAAGCTCTCACCGAACTCCTGCGCGTCACCCGTCCAGGAGGACGAATCTGCGCCGCCACATGGGACTATGGCAACGGAATGCAGATGCTGCGCCTCTTCTGGGACGCAGCCCGTGAACTGGATTCCAATGCGGAACGCCTTGATGAGAAACACATGCCGCTGTGCCGCTCCGGCGAACTCAGCGCGCTGTGGAATGCCACCGGGCTGGTCAACGTGGAAGAGTGTCCGCTGGAAATCCCAATGCGCTTCAGTTCGTTCGATGATTTCTGGGAGCCGTTCCTTGGCGGACAAGGCCCGGCCGGGGCCTACGTCGCACGACTGGAACCGAACAGCCGGACCCAGTTGCGCGACCGGCTGAAGCAACTGCTGCCGCTTCCGCGCCAGGGCGGAGAACTGGAGAAGCCCGCGCCAGACGCCGCCTTCGAACTTCGCGGCCGCGCCTGGGCGGTGCGCGGAACGGCGCCATCGTAAGCGAGCCGGCGGATTTCCCGCTTCATGCAGAGCCCTGCCGCAGAACCTGCTCACCCTGCGGGCGGACCCACGATCTGGCCGGAATAAAGCTGCTCTTTTGCTCCACGATAAAAATATTCCCCGATACATTTCCTCCCGTAAAACGAGAGTGCGACAGCTCTCCATTCTTCTTGCGTTCCAGAACCTCGGCCCCATAATCGGGGCTTGTGCAAACGCATTCCCAATGCGACAAAGCAGTCACCGCCGCTTGATGCGGTCCGTATGAGCCCCCAGGCAAGGACCGTCGAAAGGCGGCGTCAATCTTCGGATGCTTCCGGAGCAGCCGCGTGACTGCTTTGAGGAGGTATGAGTGAAGACTTTCACATCCGCAATCCCCCTACGCCGGCTTCTGCTGCTGGCGGCCCTGATCATTCCGCAGGCGCTCCACGCCGAAACATGGCACGCCACCGTGGGAGCGCAAAACCCTGACAAGGGAAGGCAGGCGCTGGCCTTCCTGCCCAATGAGATCTGGATCCACGCCGGCGACAGCATCACCTGGACCTTTGCCGCCGACGAAATTCATACCTTGACCTTTCTGCAGCCGGCGCAGGTGCGCCCGCCGTTCCAGGTGGGATGTCCCGGCGTCACGCCCAGCGACTCCAGCTTTGACGGCACCGTCTGCGTCAACAGCGGCACGCTGGTGGAGCCCAGCACCTACACCGTGATGTTTCCCTCTCCCGGCAATTTCAAGCTGGTATGCCTGGTGCATCCCAACATGACCGGCGTGGTCCATGTTCTCAACCCGTCAGAACCTCTGCCGCACGACCAGGCTTTTTATGATCGCCTGGCGGCCGCCGAGGCGCGCGACCTGATCACCGACGCCGACCATAGCGGCAGCCAGTCCGTTGCCGCCCAGTCCTCAGGCAATAACGTGACAGCCGGCACCGGCGAGATTGTGGCCACGGCGGGAGGACAGCAAACGCTCTCCGTGGTGCGCTTCATTCAACCCACCACGGTGATCCACGCCGGCGAAACGGTGGAGTGGGCCAATTCGGATCCGGTCACGCCGCACACCGTCACGTTCGGGGCCGAGCCGGCAAATCCCATTCCTCCCTCCGGCAACGTAACCGTGGACGCCGATGGAGCGCTGCACGCGGTAATCAATTCCCCTTCTGACAGCGTGCACTCCGGGCTGATCATGGCGGCGCCGCAGGAACGGACCGGCCTTGCGCAGTCGCCCATCTCCGTCACGCGCTTTCGGGTCACATTCACCAGCCCAGGGACGTACCCCTTCATCTGTGTTCTGCATGACGACCTGGGAATGATGGGAAAGGTGGTTGTGCTCAAGTAAATCAACGCGGGGCCGGCCCAGCCCCGGCCTCCGCGATTTTTTTGCAATTCTCCTCAGGGCTGCTTGAACCACGGCGCACTGCGCCGCGATTTTGCATGATCAGGCGGTCGGGTTCTGTTCGGGCGGCGGCACGCTGCCGCAGCGGCCACGCAGCCCCTGGCGGAATTTCTCCCGCTCTTCCGGCGTCATCTGCGCCCAGCGCTCGAGCATGCGCGGCCCACGCGGAGAACGGTGAGAGCGGCCCATACCCAGGCCTCCGAACAGGATCCGGCAGAGGGCCAGCAGTCCCACCGCCTGCCAGAAGGTAATCTGCCGCCAGCCGAAGAGCGACGGCAGCAGCCAGTTCCACAGCAGCCGCACGATTTCACCGCCGACGGCGATAAACACCACCATGCCCACAATCGCCAGCGGAGCTATCCAGATCAGTCTCTTCACTCTCGGTCTCATGTTCAGTCCCTCATGTTTTCCTAAACTCGTTGTAGATGCGCTGCAGCCGTTCGCGCAGATGCAGCACGGCGTAGCGCTTGCGTGAGAGCAGCGTATTCACCGTTACGCCGGTCGCGGCGGCAATCTCCTTAAAGCTGCGCCCCTCCAGTTCCTGGGCCACAAACACTTCGCGCTGCTCGCCGGGCAGCTCGGCCAGCGCAAGCTGCAGCTCTTCCAGAAGCAGGTTGCGGAGGTAGAGCGCTTCCGGCCCGGCGTCGGGCGAG
>DATIWA010000720.1:0-3235 GCA_035465515.1 Candidatus Limnocylindrales bacterium
AGCAAAAACTGCGTGGAGCATGCCGTGGTCACCGCCGTGGCGCACAGCCGGGAGTACGACCGCTGGCGCATCTGGATCCAATTCTCCCGGGTGCTGCTGGTTTCCCGCCACATGGCGTAGAATGCGGCACGGCCGCGCCGCACTGATGCACCCGGCGATTTTTCTGCCGGCTCCAGCCGCCTCGCTTTATACTCTTGCGTCAATCCTCATCCATTCCAAGGAGCCTGATGGTGAAACGCCTCTCCGCACTGTTTTTGTTTCTTATCGCTTTTCTGCCTGTGTTGGGCCAGCGGGAGGCCAAGCCCGCGCCCAGGACCATTTACATCCGCGCTGGCCGGCTTTTTGACGCCACGTCCGACAATGTCCGCCAGAACGTGACTATTGTTGTGTTCGCAGACCGCATTCAGACCGTGGCCCCCGCTGCCTCCGTTTCCATTCCCAGTGGCGCCACGGTAATTGATCTCTCGCACGCCACCGTGCTGCCCGGCCTCATTGACTGCCACACCCACCTGGGGGCCCGGGCCGACCGCTACGACGAAATCTACCGCTTTAAGGACACGCCGTTCTCGAGCGCCTTCGCAGCGGTGGTGAATGCGCGCAAGACGCTTGAGGCCGGCTTTACCTCGGTGCGTGACGTCGGCTCCCTGCCATTCCTGGCCGTGGACCTGCGCAACTCGATCAATGAAGGCCTTGTCCCGGGGCCGCGCATCGTGGCCAGCGGTCCGCCCATCACCATCACCGGCGGCCATGGCGACCTCAACAATTATTCGCCGCAGACCCGCGTAATGATGTTCCCGGAAGAGCGCGATTTCAGCATTGCCGACGGGGTTGACCAGGTCCGGCACGTGGTCCGCGCACAGGTGAAATATGGCGTAGACGTGATCAAGATCCTGGCCACGGGCGGGGTGCTTTCCAAGGGCGACAGCCCCGGCGCTCCGCAGTTCACGCCGGAAGAGCTCAAGGCCGCGGCCGAGGAAGCCCACATGGCGGGACGCAAAATTGCCGCGCACGCCCACGGCACGCAGGGCATCAAGAACGCGATCCTCGCGGGCATTGACTCCATTGAACATGCCAGCCTGATTGACGATGAAGGCATCCGCCTGGCCAGGGAGCACGGCACGTACCTGGTCATGGACATCTACAACGACGATTACATTCTCGGCAAGGCCGTGGAATTCGGCCTTCCCAAGGAAAACTTGGAGAAGGAAAAGATGGTTGGCCGCCTGCAGCGGGAAAATTTTGAACGGGCGGTGAAAGCAGGAGTCAAAATGGCCTTCGGCACGGACGCCGGCGTTTATCCGCACGGCGACAACGCCAAACAGTTCTACTACATGGTGAAGTACGGCATGACGCCGGCGCAGGCGATCCGCGCCGCCACCAGCAGCGCCGCCGATTTGATCGGGCGCACCAAAGATGTCGGGACCGTAGAACCCGGCAAATACGCTGACTTGATCGCGGTGACTGCCGACCCGTTGCAGAACGTGCGCGCCCTGGAAAACGTGGAGTTCGTGATGAAGGGCGGGGTGGTGTACAAGGACAGCATCACAGCGAAAGCGGGGCACTGATTTTCGGGATGAGTTTACGTTGGGGCCCGGCGCAAAACCGGGCCCTTTATCGTTCCGGCCAGAAGCAGGAATTTCGCGAATGATTACTGCTTCAGGGTTTCCGCAATCCAGCCGCCACCCACAACCAGATCACCGTCATAGAAGACAACGGCCTGTCCGGGGGTAATGGCGCGCTGCGGCTCGTCAAAGGTGACCAGGACCTCGCCATTGGGCGCGTTCTCCACTGTTGCCGGGGCCGGCTCATGGCGATGACGGATCTTGGCCTGCACGCGAATCGGCTCCTGCAACTGCTCCATGGCGATCCAATTCAGCTTATGCGCCAGCAGCTTGCGCGAAAGCAGATGCTCATTGCCTCCCACGGTGACCTGCCCCCTGGCGCCGTTGATATTGATCACATACAACGGAGAGCCCGTGGCCACGCCCAGTCCCTTGCGCTGGCCGACCGTGAAATTATGGATGCCGTCATGGCGCCCCACGACCTTGCCTTCGGTGGTCACCAGTTCGCCTGGAGTGCCGGGCAGAGACTCGCCCTGCTCGGCGAGATAAGCGTCAATGAATCGCTTGTAGTCGCCGCCGGGAACAAAGCAGATCTCCTGTGAGTCGGGCTTTTCCGCCAGAGCCAGCCCGTGGTCGCGCGCCAGTTCGCGTACCCGCGGCTTGCTCATTTCGCCCAGAGGGAAGCGGGTGCGGCTGAGCTGCTCCTGCGTCAGGCCAAAGAGGAAGTACGTCTGGTCCTTGGCGTGGTCGGCAGCGCGGCGCAGCAGCCAGCGGTTGCGCCCGGCGGAAAACTCGCAACGGGCATAATGACCGGTCGCCAGCAGTTCGGCGCCGATCTGGCGCGCCGTGATCAGCAACTGGTCGAACTTGAGATGGTTGTTGCACAGGCTGCACGGGATCGGAGTGCGTCCGGAGAGATACTCCTCGACAAAGGGACGCACCACGTCGCGCTCAAAGCGCTGCTCCTGGTTGACCACGTAGTAGGGAATGCCCAGGTCCTCGGCCACGCGGCGGGCATCATAAACGTCATCAATCGAGCAGCAGCGGCCCTGCACCTGCTCGGGCATTCCTTCGCGACCCGCCAGGCGGCGCTGGTTCCAGAGCTGCATGGTGAGGCCGATTACGTTGTAGCCCTCGGCGCGGAGCATGGCCGCGACGGTGGAGGAATCCACTCCGCCGGACATGGCTACGGCAATGGTCTGCTCAGGCATCGGCTGATCTGATTATAGATGAGTGAAACCGGCGGCCGGACTCTGAACAGTCATGGAACAAGAATCCGCCGGTGGACCGCGAAAGCTTTATCTGACGGCAGATGCACGCCTTCAGCCTGCCTGGAATGCAGTCGGATCGCCTGGCCGGCGCCCATCAGCGGTAAGGTTCTGGTGTGGCTGTCTCGTCGTCGGCGTCTCACCTGGGGTTGGGCGCTTGGCGCAGCACCTGCAAAATTCCCGTCAGAAGCATGCCGGGGGTGGGGGGGCATCCGGGAATGTAGGCATCCACCGGGATGACCTTCTCCAACGGACCCACGACTGCGTGGCTGTGGGCGAAGATGCCTCCGCTGCATCCACAGGCGCCCACTGCGACGACCAGCTTGGGCGCGGGAACAGCTTCATACGTCTGCTTTACCGCGACGGCCATATTGCGCGTAACCGGTCCGGTGACCAGCAGCATGT
>DATIWA010000721.1:0-3277 GCA_035465515.1 Candidatus Limnocylindrales bacterium
TGTGCATGGTGAAATCGAAATAGGGGGGCATCCGCAGGCTGGCCAGAACGTGCCAGGGAGCGGCAATGAGCAAAAAGATCAGAATGCCGCTGAACGGCCTCAGTCTTCGCCAGCTCTCCCGCCTGAACAGCTGGCGCGTCAAGGCCAGATAGAGCAGCGCGCCGCCTGCGGGGACCACAATGGCAATGAGTCCCTTGAGCATGACGCCGATGGCCATGCTGGCAAACAGCAAAGCCGCCCAGAGCCGCGGATGGGCTTCGTCTTCATCGTCATTCATGGCGCGTTGCATGGACCAGAGTCCCAGGGTCACACAAAGCGTGAGCAACACATCAGGAATCAGGATGCGTGTGAACAGAAAAAGTCCCACACAGGTTGACAGGGCCAGACCGGCGTAAAAGCCGGCCCGCTCCCCAAATGCCCATCGCCCATAGCGCGCGGTGATCCAGCAAAGCAGCACCGCGCCGAGCGCAAACGGTATCCGTGCCGCCCAATCATGGACGCCGAAAACAAGATAGCTGACGGCTATCAGCCAGTAGGGCAGCGGCGCCTTCTCGATGTAGGGAACGCCGTCGAGCTGCGGGATGACCCAATCGCCCGACCGGATCATGTTGCGGGCCAGCTGCCCGTGCGCGGCGTCCACGTCATCCATCAAACTCGGCGGGGAAATAACTCCGCCGAAAAATACGGCGACAGAAACGAGGATGAGCAGCAAGGCCGGCCATACGGCGCCCGAGGAGGCCCGCGGCGCAAGCCGCCCTCCTTCTGCTTCGGTTTCCAGGATTTCTCGAACAGCAGAGATGTCCGTCACTCCTTAGTGGGGTTTAAATTCCAGGCGATTCCGCCGCCGGGGCCGCTGGTAACTGGCCGGCAAGCCAGAATTGATTTCTAGCGTATTTATCGTCCGTTGTACACATTCAAATTGTAAATAAACGTTCACTCCCGGGCACAACGGGCGGGCGGTGAAAAAAGAAATGCCCGGGATTTCCCGGGCATTTCGGTACCTCTCATGCTTCGTCGGGTTAACTACTTCAGAGTTTTAACGTAGGCGACCAGGCTCTTGATCTGCTCCTCCGTCAGCTTGCCCTTATACGCCGGCATTTTCCCTTTGCCGTTTGTGGTGATCTCAATCAAGTCCTTGTCAGGTCTATCGGCCACTGTGCTGAACGGCTTTGCTCCCATGGTCTTGCCCACCTTGGTTCCGTTGCCGTCAGGACCATGGCATGCCTGACACTTTGTTTTGTAGAGCGCCGCCGCGTCCTCGGCAACGGCTGGCAGGGCCATTGAGAGGACCAGGGTAAGCGCCAACATGCTGATCAGTACCTTCATTCGCGTTTCCTCCACTAGTTTTAACCCGTCGCCCTACATAGAGTAGCGCAGCGAGATCGTAAAAACATTGCCCCGGAAATCCCGCGGCAATGTCGGACCGGGGTCGGATTTTTCATTGTAATCGTAGAAATTCCACCCGGTCTTGTACAACAGGTTCTTCGAGATTTCGATGGCCAGAGACGCAGTCGGCAGGTGATAGTTGAAACTCAACGGGCCGGTTGGAGCATTCGGATTGAGAATCAACGTGTCTCCCGTGCTGCTGGTGATGGTGTATCCCACAGCCGCGGTTACCCGGCGCACGGGCTTCAGGTAAATGGACCCGGACGCATTGTGCGTAAGCTCGGTGTAGGTTGACAGGCTGGAAAGGAACGGGGCTCCGCAGCTCAGCGCGGTGGCCGGGACCGGAGTGGCGACAAAACAAATGTTGGTCTGGGAGAAAATGTCGTTGTAGTCATAAGACAGATCCAGCCCCCACTTGCCCTCTGCCGGCGCGAGCACGGTATTGAAAGCAAAGCTGCGGTTGTGCTGCTTGTTGTTGATATCGGCGGTGTCATTGCGGTTTTCCCGGATGTTGACGGCCCCGCCTGCGCTCCACCAGTCGGCTGGCTTTACACGGATGCGCCCCTTGTAGATCTGCATATGCCTCGGCATGATGCGGGTAAACGTGTTGTCCGCGTACATCTGCTCCGTATCAAAGCTGAAACGCAGCTTTTCACTCGGGCGCGCCGAAAAGCCCAGCAATGCGGAATGGGTATTGATGGGAACAAAATCGCCACCCTGGTCGAGCGTGGAGGTCTGGCAGACGCCATTGGCATCCAGAGGCAAGCCTGTGCAGTCGCCCCGGTTGGGCAGAGTGGGGAAGAACGTCTCCAACTCGACCGTCTGGTCTCTGGTCGTGATGTCACGCTTGGCGTAGCGATAGCCGATGTAACCACTGAAGTGGCGGGTGAAATCGTACTCCAGTTCGACGGTGTTGAGGTTGGTCTCCTGCCGGAGGAACTGGTTAAAGAATTCATTGCTGACGTCCGGCGGCGACCCCGCGATGTGCTGCGGACAGGTTGCAGCTGTAAATGGCGGAGGACAGGTTGCGGGGTCAAACGTGTTGGGAGCGGTCAGCAGAGTGGCTCCCACCAGCGTGTTGGTAAGGTAATTCCATCCAGTGGGAATGCGGAATTGATCGTAGCGGAAGTTATCAATCAGCCGTAACCTGTCGGATAGACGTACCGTTATTCCGAAATCCCCGCCGATGTTGATCCGCTTGGCAATGGAGGAACCCGAATAGTTTACGTTACGTGCGCGGGTGCGGGTGATCAGCCCGTTGAAGATGTCGCTGAACGCCGGGTTATCAGCTTCGGCATCGCTGTACGTGAACCTGGCTGAAAAATCCACCCGCTTGAAATAGTTGCTCTGAACAGTCAGTTGTTCTGTGGGATACGAATTGCGCTGGCGCCCGACCCGGCTGTAAAAGAGGTTCCCATTGCAGGCCGGGTTAACGAACCCGCCCACAAGAGGAGCGAGACAAGGCTGCCCCGCGACCGTATTGAATGGGAGCCCCAGGCTCACCGGCAGGCCGCCGGGCAGGAAGAAACCCGGGATGCCAAAGAGCGACTCCTGGGCCGGCGTCGCCAGCGCGGCCGTATTGTCGCCTTTGAAATAGGTGTAGAACTGGTCGTAGTTGATGCTGGTCCTGGGAATGAAGCGTAACGAAGCGCCGATAGTGTAGGTGTCTTGCGTATTCAGCGTCGGCTGAAACAGCAGAGAATCAGTCCCCTCGTGAATGCTCGAAAACACATTTCCTTCATTCACCACACGCGACCAGCCCAGCCTGACCCTGACCGGCGCCAGGGGAAAAAGGTTCAGGTTCGTGTCCGTCATCCGGCGCGTCAGCAGAAACTCATGCGGAGATTGCAGGATGGGAACAAAGGGGCTCGACGTGGCCGGGTTCAGCGGG
>DATIWA010000722.1:0-2491 GCA_035465515.1 Candidatus Limnocylindrales bacterium
CGCTGCACCGCCACGTAGGCCGTGCCTGCGTTGAACGGCGAAGCTTCAATCATGCTTACGGTGCCCCACTCCGGCATGGCTTTGGGAGTAATGTTTGACCAGTTTTTCCAGCCGTTCGTGGTGATGTGGACCAGGCCATCGTCCGAGCCTGCCCAGATCAGGTCCTTTTGCAGCGGAGACTCCACGACGGAAAAGATGGTGTCATAGACTTCCACGCCCGTGTTGTCCTTGGTGATGGGACCGCCCGAGGCCACCTGCTTGCTCTTGTCATTGCGCGTCAGATCGGGACTGATGACCTGCCAGTGCATGCCTTCGTCAGTGCTCTTGAAGAGAACCTGTGAGGCGAAGTAAAGCGTCCTGGGATCGTGGGGCGAAAAAACGATAGGTTCGGTCCACTGGAAGCGATATTTCTGGTCTGCCGCCGAGGCGCCAATGGGATTGATGGGCCAGGGCGTAATGTCCTGTTCCTGCTGGGTGTGGTGGTCATAGCGGGTGATCTCGCCCCCATACGAACCGGCATAGACAATTTCCGGGTCGCGGGGATCGGGCGTCACATAGCCGCTTTCACCGCCGCCCACCGGCCGCCATGCAGAGCGATCGATTCCGCCCTGCGCCGCACTGGCGATCGCGACCGTGGTGTTGTCCTGCTGCGCGCCATAAACCCAGTACGGGAAACGGTTGTCAGTGGCAACGTGATAAAACTGCGCCGTGGGTTGACTTGCTTCCGTTGTCCAGCTTGCTCCACCATTGACGCTTACGGTGGCGCCGCCGTCGTTCGATTCAATCATGCGGCTGGGGTCATTAGGGTCAATCCACAGGCCGTGGTTGTCGCCATGCGGGACCCGGATGGGGCGGAAGCTCTTGCCGCCGTCATTGGAGTGATACATGCCGGTATTGAGAATGTAGACTCCGTCGGCCGAATGCGGATCTGCAAAGACATGCGTGTAATAGAACGCGCGCTGGCGGTACTGGCGGTCGCTGTTTACCAGGGTCCATTTGTCACCGCCATCGTCGGAGCGGAACAGGCCGCCCTTGTCGGCCTCAATCAACGCCCATACCCGGTTTCCGCTGTAGGAGACGGCCACGCCGATGCGGCCAAGAATGCCATCAGGCAGCCCGTGCCCGGAGAGCCGTTTCCAGGTGTTGCCGCCGTCCGTGCTGCGATAAAGTCCGCTGCCCGGGCCGCCGCTATCCATTCCCCAGGGTGAGCGCCGCGCCTGCCACAGGCCGGCGAAAATCGTGTTGGGGTTATTGGGATCAAATGAGAGATCGATTCCGCCGGTGTTCTCGTCCTTGAACAGGACCTTGGTCCAGGTCTTGCCGCCATCCGTGGTGCGGAAGATGCCGCGCTCAGCATTGGGGCCAAAGGGATGTCCCAGGGCGGCAACAAAGGCGATGTCGGGATTTTTGGGATGCACGATGATCCGGCCGATGGCGTGGGTATCGCGAAGACCGGTGAAGGCCCATGTTTTCCCGGCGTCACTGGATTTGTATACGCCATTGCCGGCGATGATGTCGCCGCGAATGCAAGACTCGCCGGTCCCCGCGTAGATTACGTTGGGGTCGGAAGGCGCAACGGCGATTGCGCCGATGGAGGGCGACATGTCCTTTGTCTTGTCGGTCACGTTGTGCCAGCTCAGGCCGCCGTCCGTGCTCTTCCATACGCCTCCGCCGGTGCTGCCGAAATAATAGGTGTGCGCATCACCAATCACGCCGGTGACCGCCAGCGCGCGCCCTCCGCGGTAGGGGCCAACCAGACGCCAGGAAAGCCCATGCCATGGGCCTTTGGCCTCCTCCTGTTCTTCAGAAGCGGCCGCGGCCGCTTCAGGTTTGGCTTCCGACGGCGATGCAGAAGGCTGAGCGGTTTTCGCCGGCTCCTGGATTTTTTTGGGGTTCTTTTTCTTCTGCGAACCCAATGAACTCACAACCAGCGACAGCACGATGACAACCATGATCAGCGCGCGTTTTGAGACCAGCGTGGCATGCGACATGAACGGTCCTCCGGAATAACGACGAATATGTGAACCGCACATCCTAAATTTGTTTTAAAGATTTGGCGAGAGAAGAAGATCGTTGATGCCTTTGGTCGCGCGCCGCCTTGCGCCAAGGCTTTTCCGGGAGCGGGGCCCGCGTGGAACCAGAAGCTCCTCTTGTCCCACTCAGATTGTTCATCAGCAGGGCGTCAAATCCGCATTGACAGGCGGTCCTGAGTTGCTGTATTTTTCTGCAGCGCTGATTTGTGCTGAAGGCCCCTGGCTTTTTGCACACTTTTCAGTGCCACGGACAGTTTTTCCTTCCCGTCCACTTTTGGCAGACAGCTCCCAATCGTCTGCAGTACGGCTGAGTTCTCACTGGACAACCAAATCCGAACCAAAAACTTGGAGGAACTCGCAATGACGAGGCGGAAACTTCCCTCTTTGGCCGGCAGTGTTCTGGCCGGCTTGACCTTTTTTACTATCTTCACGGCGGCAGCTCTTGCCCAGACCGATCC
>DATIWA010000723.1:0-11309 GCA_035465515.1 Candidatus Limnocylindrales bacterium
ACGGGCCGCACCATCCGCGCCGCCATGGACGCCCTGTTTGACCATGGCCGTCCCCGCCGCGTGCAGCTCTGCGTACTGATTGACCGCGGTCACCGCGAACTGCCCATTGAAGCGGCGTTTGTAGGGCGCACAGTGCAGACTTCAGATATCGAAATCATCGAGGTCCGTCTGAGCGAAATTGACAGCGAAGAGCAGGTCATGCTGGTGGAGCGCACGGCATAACGCGAATGGCCCGGACACGATCCCTTCTCGGCCTGGAACACCTCACCGCGGACGAAATCACTTATTTTTTAAAGCTGGCGCGAAAGATGCATTCGGGCAGGCCCCGCCCCCTGCTCAAAGGCAAGCGCATTGCCCTGCTCTTTTATGAGCCTTCCACGCGGACGCGTGTCTCCTTTGAGTTTGCCGCCAAGCTGCTGGGCACCCACACCTCCATCATCAGCCAGCAGTCATCAAGCATCGAAAAAGGCGAGTCGCTGGTGGATACGGGGAAGACTCTCCAGGCGCTCGGCGCGGATTGCATCGTCATCCGCCACCCTTCCTCGGGGGCGCCCAGTGTGCTGGCCCGGAACCTGCGCATTCCCATCATCAACGCCGGCGACGGAATGCACGAACACCCCTCACAGGCGCTCCTGGATGCGTACACCATCCTGCGCCACAGGCGGTCGCTGAAAGGGCTGAAGATCACCATGGTCGGCGATATCCAGCACAGCCGCGTGGTGCGCTCCAACGTGCATCTGCTTTCCAGGTTTGGCGCGCAGGTCGTGCTTTGCGGCCCCCAGGAGCTTCTGCCGGAAACCGCTGCCGCGCTGGCGTCCAACGTCGCCATCAGCCGCTTTCCTGAAGAAGCTGTGCGCAAGGCCGATGTGATCATGATGCTGCGCGTCCAGAAAGAACGCCTGTCAGGTCTCAGGCTGGACGCCGCGAAATATGTGGCCCAATATCAACTTACGGCGGAACGGCTCAAGCTGGCCAAGCCTGACGCTCTGGTCATGCACCCCGGTCCCATGATCCGCGGCATGGAAATTCAGAGCGAAGTGGCCGACGGCCCCCAGTCGCTCATCGAAGAGCAGGTGCACAACGGCGTGTATGTGCGGATGGCAATCCTGACGGCGTGCATGGGGGTAGCATGAAGATCGGGCCGCGAATTGCATCAACCCAGGCTGGTTTCAGCGTAGCGCACCAAGTCCCTGCTCCAATCTCGTTTCAGGGAACGACAATCGGTCAATACAAGGCTGATCTGATCGTCAACGGCGTAGTGCTGCTGGAACTCAAGGCAGCGCAATCAATCGATTCATCGCACAAAGCTCAGAACTTGAATTATTTGCGTGCGACCTCCTTGGAGGTTGGGCTGCTTCTCAATTTCGGCCCCAAGCCTGAGTTTAAGCGTTTCGTTTTTGAAAACAGCCGGAAAGGAATTCAGGTTCATTCGCGTGCATTCGCGGCTAAACAGTAGTCTTTCAATACGCGGCGGTTACGTCATCGATCCCCTCCAGCGCCTTGAGGGCAAGTACGATCTGCTGCTCAAAGATGGGCGCGTGGCGGAGATCGCCGGTCCGGGCAAGCTGCGCTCCAAAGCCGATGAGACCTTTGACGCTCGCGGGCTGCTCGTCTGTCCCGGGCTGATTGACATTCATGTCCACCTGCGTGAGCCGGGTCAGACGCACAAGGAAACCATCGCCACCGGGACGATGGCGGCCGCGGCGGGAGGCTTCACCTCCGTCTGCTGCATGCCCAATACGGTTCCCGTCAATGACTCGGCTGAGATCACCCGCTGGATGCAGGATCCCGCGCGCGGCGCGCACGTCAACGTCTTCCCCATCGCCGCCGCGACCATCGGCAGCATGGGCGAGCAGACCACCGATTTTGCTTCTTTAAAGAAGGCCGGCGCCGTGGCTGTGACCGACGACGGTAAGCCCATCCTGAACGAAGCTGTCATGCGCCAGAGCCTTCTTGGCGCGGGCAAACTGGGTATACCAGTCATTCAGCACGCTGAAGATACCCGCATGACCGCGGGTGCGGCCATGCACGCCGGCGCAGCCGCATTCCGCCTGGGGCTGCGTGGCTGGGTCCCTGAAGCGGAAAGCAGCCTGGTGGAGCGCGACATTCGTTTGGCCGCGGAAACCAAGGCCCATTACCACGTTGCCCATCTCTCCACCTCGGCTGCGCTCAAAGCCGTCCGAAAAGCCAAACGCGACCGCCTGCGCGTGACCTGCGAGGTCACGCCACACCACTTCGCCCTGATTGACGAAAACGTCGGCGACTACGACACCAACTTCAAGATGAACCCGCCGTTGCGCACGCCTTCCGACGTGGAAGCGCTGCTCGCGGGTCTGGCCGATGGTTCAATTGACTGCATCGCCACCGACCATGCTCCCCACGCCTGCAACGAGAAGAACCAGGAATTCGACCGGGCGCCCTTCGGCATCACCGGTCTTGAGACCGCTCTGGGGCTGTGCATCTCCATCCTGCACCAGAAGCACAAAATGCCGATGCGGCGGATCATTGAACTTCTGTCCACCAACCCCGCCCGGGTAATGAAACTGGAAGGCCGCGGCACGCTGGCCCGTGGCGCGCATGCCGACTTGACGATCTTCGATCCCGGCAAGAAGTGGACCTACCACGCGGCCCAGTCGCATTCGAAATCAAAAAACTCGCCTTTCGATGGCTGGCACCTGCAGGGGAAAGTGATGGCGACGGTGGTGGGCGGCATGGTGAAGTTCCCAGGCTAGCGAAGGCCGCCGGCGGATACGAGCAGACAAATGGCCGCCAATCAACGCGAAACCCTCAAATAGCCGGTTGCACCCCAACCACAAATTCGCGCCCATTCGCGTGAATTCGCGGCCAGATCTGCGCTCATCTGCTGAATCTTCCGCTATGCCAGTATCCCCATCCTCTTGCCCACCTTTTTCAAGGTATCCAGCGCGCGGCTGAGCTGGTCCTGGGTATGCGTCGCAGACATGATCGTCCGCAGGCGGGCCTTGCCTTCGGGAACCGTGGGGAAAGCGATCCCCGTAACGAACAGGCCTTCCTTGAACAGCTCGCGGCTGAAGTCCATGGTCAGCTTGCCGTCGCCGATGATGATGGGCGTAATGGGGGTCTCGCTGGCCGGAGTGTTCTTGCCGCCGATATTGAACCCCAGCAGACCCAGCTCTTTCTTGAAGAAACGGGTGTTGGCCCAGAGCTTGTCCATGAGTTCGGGCTCCTGCTCCAGCACGTCAAAAGCTGCGATGCAGGTGGCGGCCACTGACGGCGGATGCGAGGTGGAGAACAAAAACGGCCGCGCGCGATGATAGAGAAAGTCAATCAGGTCCCGGGAGCCGCAGACATATCCGCCCAGCGCGCCGATGGCCTTGGACAGTGTGCCCACCTGCACGTCAACCCGCCCGTGCACGTTGAAATGGTCAATCGTGCCGCGACCGTTGCGTCCGAGCACGCCGGAGGCATGGGCGTCGTCCACCATCATGATGGCGCCGTACTTCTCGGCCAGATCGCAGAGAGCGGGCAGCGGGCCAATGTCGCCATCCATGGAAAACACGCCGTCGGTAATCACCAGCTTGTGGCCTGGCTCGTTCTGCACTTCCTTCAGCAACTCTTCGGCGTGTGCCGTATCTTTGTGGCGGAAGACCTTGATCTTGGCGCGGGAGAGGCGCGCCCCGTCAATGATGCTGGCGTGATTCAGCTCGTCGGAGATGATGAAGTCGTCTTTGCCCAGGATGGCCGAAACCGTCCCAGCGTTCGCCGTAAAGCCGGACTGAAAGACCACGCAGGCTTCCACGTTCTTGAATCGCGCGATCTTTTCTTCCAGTTCCATGTGGATTTTCATGGTGCCGGCCACGGTGCGCACCGCGCCTGAGCCCACGCCGTACTTCTTCAGCGCCGCCATGGCCGCTTCGCGGAGCTTGGGATGCGTCGTCAGACCGAGATAATTATTGGACGCAATGTTGATGACGTGCTTGCCATCAATGGTGCACTCCGGCGCCTGCTCGTCTTCCAGGACACGCAGGTTGAAGTGCGTTCCTTTGGCCTTGAGCTCGTTCATCTGGTCAGTGAGATATGCGAGTTGGGGTCTGCTGGCTGTGGCTGGCATCGCTTAACTCCTCCAAAAAATCTTTCTCCGCTGATTACGCGGATCAGTGGAAGTCCGGGACTTGGCCAACGCGAAAAAGCGCGAATCTGATGGAGGTCGTTTGAGTTCTTCGCATTGATTCGTGTCCGTTTGGTTTCATTCGCGCCCAGACATCCGCCTGCCTGCGTTCATCTGCGCAAATCTGCCGCTGACTCTACTTCACTCCATTCGGATACAGCAAAATCTTACTCGATTCCCCGGTCTTCAGCCGGTCCATGCCCTTGCTGAAGTCGGCCATGGACATGCGATCGGTAATCACCGGGTCCAGGTCCAGTTTGCCGGCCTTGAGCAGCGCATTCATCTGGTACCAGGTCTTGTACATGAGCCGGCCATTGATTCCCTGCACCAGCGCGCCCTTGAAGATGATGTCATTGGCCAGGTTCAGTTCCATGGGCTTCGATGGAATGCCCAGCAGCGACGCCCTCCCGCCCAACCGCAGGATCTTAAATCCCAGCCGGATTGCGTCCGGGTGCCCGGACATTTCCAGAATCACGTCCACGCCGGTGCCTTCAGTGGCGTTCATTACGTATTCATAAACATTTTCTTTGGCCGGATTGAGAACGTGATCGGCCTTCATCTTCTCCGCCAGCTTGCGGCGATGGTCATTGATCTCCAGGGCAAACACTTCGCTCGCGCCGCAGGCCCGGGCCACGGCGATGCAGAACAGCCCGATCGGCCCGCAGCCGATCACCGCCACCGTTTTCGCGGCGATTTCACCGGCCAGCGTGGTGTGCACGGCGTTCCCCAGCGGGTCGAGCACGCTGGCGTAATCCGGGTTGATGCCGGGATCAATCTTCCAGATGTTGGATTCGGGGATCTTCACGTATTCGGCGAAAGCCCCATTGGCGTCCACGCCGATGATCTTTACGTGCTGGCAGATGTGGGCCTCGCCGGTCCGGCATTGGTAGCACTTGCCGCAGGCCACATGCATTTCCGCCGATACAAAATCGCCTTCTTTGACGGCCGTCACGTTCTTGCCGACAGCCGCCACATGCCCGCAGAATTCATGTCCGGGAATAAGCGGCGGCTTGATGCGGTTCTGGGCCCACTGGTCCCAGTTGTAGATGTGCAGGTCCGTGCCGCAGACCGAGGCCACTTTCACTTTCACCAGCACGTCGTCGGGACCGATTTCCGGACGTGGCATCTGGCGCACATCCGCTCCCGGCGCAGCCTCCGGCTTTACTACGGCAAGCATGGTTTCAGGCATTCAGGTTCCTAAGTGTGACCGAGATGAAGAAGGCAAACTCTTGATTTTAGCAAAGCTGCAGCCGGCGGGTGGAAAGCCCCGCCACCACCCGCTCAAAATTCCCGCCGCTCCGGCCTGGGCCAGTCCTGAATGGCGCTGCTGAAGATTGCGCCACGCGCGGGAAGGCGTGCCGCCTGCAGGGAAGTCTCTAATAGTTCCTTTTCATGGAGATGGAAAGACCCTGGCGTGCAAGGTCGATCCTGTCGAACTGAACATATTCCCGTGCTGCTTCAGGCCGCAATTGCCGATCACGCAATGCGATCTTGAACTGCTGGCGCATACCTGGATCATTCCCTGTCGAGCGCTGCCAAAGAATTTGTCCAGCGAGCAGCCAGCGCCTGCGCCTTCTCGCTTGCCTGGTCATCGTCGAGAGGGCTTTCCACTTATAGTGCTTGCCTAACCAAAGCCGGCTGGTGAATAATTAAATAACTGGTTAATTAAATGTGTGCTCTTGCGAAAGTCGGCCGTCCCGGCTCGCGTGGCGAACCAGAGAAGACCCGCGCCGCCATCCTCAATTCCGCTCTGGAGGAGTTTGCCCAGGAGGGCGTCAGCGGCGCCCGTACTGACGAGATTGCCCGCCGTGCCGGCGTGAACAAGGCTCTTCTGTACTATTACTTCAAGGACAAAGACGGTCTTTATGCGGCCGCCCTGGAGCAGGTTTTTTCCGGCCTGCACGATCGCGTAATGGCGGTGCTGGACAGGACCGATCTGGGTCCCAGAGAGAAGCTCCTCAAATACGTGGAAGCGCATTTTGATTACATCGCCAGTTCGCCGGGATATCCGCGGCTGGTGCAGCGTGAGTTCATGC
Organism: Candidatus Limnocylindrales bacterium; assembly: GCA_035465515.1. GTDB lineage: Bacteria > Acidobacteriota > Terriglobia > Terriglobales > Acidobacteriaceae > Angelobacter. The sequence goes on from DATIWA010000723.1 coordinate 6,184, forward strand.
GGACCACAGGCAAGGCCCTGTCTCCCGTGGCGGGACGGATCCTGGAGCGCTTTGCCAAACCTATTTACGGCAAGCTTTCAGCCCTGATCAACCAGGGAATGGAAAGCGGCGAATTTCGCAAGGTGGACCCGTGGCACACCATGACTTCGATTCTGGGAACGATTCTCTTTTACTTCATCAGTCTTCCTGCACAGCAAGTCATGCGGCCGGGCGATCCAATGTCGCCGGAGCGGGTGGCGGCGCGGCGCGCCTCAGTTTTAGATTTTGTTGCTTCCGCCGTGTTTTCCGTAGCGCCCGAAAAAGGATAACGTGAGCCAGAGGAACCGATTTTTCGCCTTCCTGGGATTACTGCTGATCGCGGCGGCGATCTATTACATTTTTTCCGCCGACCACAGCTCCGACCTGGTTTTGATCGGCACGGTGGATGCCAACCAGGTTGTGGTCAGCCCCAAGATCATGGGGCGAATCGAGCGGCTGGCCGTGGATGAAGGCACCGAAGTCAAGGCCGGACAGACCGTTGCCGTTCTCGATTCGCAGGAACTCAGCGCCGACCGCCAGGCGGCCGAAGCGCTGCTGGCCAGCCTCAGACACCAGGTCTCGCAAACCCGCGCAACTGAAGAACAGACGGCAGGAGAAACTTCCAGCGGCGTGGTGAACGCCCAGGCCCGCCTCAGAGCGGCGCAGGCGACCCTGGCGCAGGCCAATGCCGACCTCCAGCGCATTGAGAGCGATACCCGGCGCGCGGTCGCCCTGGCGCAGCAGGGGGTCGCTTCACAGCAGCAGGCCGATCAGGCCCAGGCCCAGTTGAAGGCCCAGCAGGCGTTTGTTCGCGCGGCGGAAGACCAGATCAATGCCGCCAAAGCCGACCTGGAAACCGCGCAGGCGCGTACTCACCAGGCGCACGCCGCCGAAAGCACCGTCGCGGCCACGCGTGCCCAGGAATTGAATGCGCAGGCGCAACTCGAGGCGGCCGAAGCACGGCTGGGATATACCAGGATTACGTCTCCGGTAAGCGGTACGGTGACGGTGAGAGCGGCGCTTGAGGGCGAGGTCGTCAATCCCGGGACGCCCATCGTCATCATCACCGACCTGAGCGACACCTGGATACGCGCCGCCATTCCGGAAACTGAAGCCAGCAATATTGCACTGGGGGACCACTTCCAGGTGCGCCTGCCTTCAGGAGAAACGATACCCGGAAAAGTCATTTTCAAGGCGCCGGAGGCCGATTTTGCGACGCAGCGTGATGTAAACCGGCGCAAACGCGACATCAAGACCATCGCCCTGAAACTGGCGGTTGATAACAAGAACAGGAACCTGGTCCCCGGCATGACCGCGGACGTTCTGGTCCCCAAATCGAAACTGGGAGGCTCGTAGTTGGCGGCCACAAAAGCCATCCAGGTCGTGAATATCGTGAAGCGCTACGGAAACTTCACGGCCGTGGACGGTGTCTCTTTCGATGTGGCGGAAGGCGAGATCTTCGGACTTCTGGGGCCGAACGGCGCAGGCAAGTCAACCCTGATCCGCATGATGACTACGCTTTTGGAAATCACCGGCGGGACGGCAAGGATTGACGGGTACGACGTACAAGAACAGCCCGACCAGGCGCGCCGCCTCATGGGCGTGATCCCGCAGGCCATGACCAGTGACGGCGACCTGACCGTGTGGGAAAACCTGAGCATCTACTCCAAGCTCTACAGCATTCCCGCCAGAGAACGGGAGCAATCCATTGACGAACTTCTGCAACTGGTGGACCTGACGCAATGGCGGGATGCTCCGGCACGCAATCTTTCCGGCGGCATGCGGCGCCGGCTGGAAATCGCGCGCGGCCTGGTGCACCGGCCCAAGATTTTTTTCCTCGACGAACCCACCACCGGACTTGACCCTGTCTCGCGCGTGGCCGTATGGGAAATGATTACCAGCATCAAGCAAAAGCGGAACCTCACTGTCCTGATCACCACGCATTACATGGATGAGGCGGACCGCCTGTGCGACCGCATTGCCATTGTGGACCATGGCAAGCTGGTGGCCCTGGACACGCCGCGCGCGCTCAAATCGAGCATCCCGGGTTCCAGCGTCATTGAAGCGCAATTCACCAACACGCCGGCAAACTGGGAAAAGACGCTGGAGCAACTGGCTGCCGTGAACTCAGTGCAGCCGGAAGGAGCGGAGATGTACCGCATCCTGACCGATGACGGCTCGCGCACCACCACCGATCTGGTGGAAACGGCAGTGCGCGCCAAGGTGACCGTCAAGTCGCTTTCGGTTCAGAGCACGACGCTGGACGACGTTTTTGTTCATTACACCGGCCGGCAGCTTCGCGATCAACTGGCCGATGCGCCCCTGTACCAGTCACCGGTTGCCTGGGGCAAATGAAGATGCCTTTCTTTCAGAGCGAGCGCGCAATGGCCATCGTGGAGCGCGATCTGCGCAAATTCTTCCGCTCGCCCGCCCTGATGATGGCCGCCATGGTCTTTCCGCTGGTGCAGCTCATTGTTCTGGGCAATGCCTTCGGCGGAAAGATCCGCGACGCGACGCTGGGCATTGTGAACCATGACAACGGCCCGCAGGCCATCCGGGTCATTGAGTCGCTGCGCGCCGTGCAGAGCAACGCCCGCACCTTCAAGCCGATTGTTTACACCGATGAAAAGCGGATGGTGGATGACGTCCGCAGGGGGGAACTCAACGCCGGCCTGGTGATTCCGCCGCAGTTCTCGCGCGACGTATATGAGCATGCCCGCCCCCGCATCGGGCTGGTGCTCGACAATACCGACAATTTCATGACTGCCACCTTTGAACAGGTCCTCGGGGACCTGGTGAAGGCGCTGAATGCGCCCGACGTTGAGCCGCGCGTGGTGCAGGAGACCGCGCTGGAGGTGGTGGAGCTCTATCCCTATATCGAGTACATGAAGTATCTGCTGCCCGGCTCCATCACTCTGGCCATGTTCGTCAGCGTGATGATTGGCGGCGGCATAGTTTACATTGACGACAAGGCCCGGGGAGTTCATGAAGGCTATCTCGTCACGCCCATTACCAAGATGGAGCTGGTGGCGGGCTTGAACGTGGCGGGCGCGCTCAAGGCCATGGGCGCAGGGGTCGTCCTCACCGTGCTTGGATCGCTGATTGCAGGGGTGGGCGGCGCGTTTGCTCCGGCAAACCTCTTCTGGCTGCTCCTGCTCATTGGCTGCACCTCGTTCGCCTTCATCGGGATGATGTTCCTGATGATGGTCCGGGTGAACGATCCGCTGATTCCCCGCGCCATTTTTGGCATCCTGAATACGCTGCTCTACTTCCCCAGCGGGGCCATTTATCCCACGCAGGCGTTCCCTAAATGGCTGCAGGGCATTGCCTTTGTTGACCCGTTTACTTATTCGGTGCACGGATTCAAGGCGGTGCTGCTGAAAGGAGTGGGACTGGCTGCAATCTGGCCCGACCTGCTGTATCTTGGAGGGTTCGCTGTTTTGATGTTCGCGCTTTCAACCCTGCTGTTCAAACGCACACTCTAAGGAAATTTATCGATGGGACTTTTGGACGCAAAGGAGTATGACCCCAGACCGGCGCAGCGCCGCCGAAGATTAATCGGTCTTGCGCTGCTGGCTGTAATTGTCGCGGGACTGGTGTGGTGGTTTTTCCGTTATTACCCGGAAGAGCGCGTGGTCAACAAATTTTTTGAAGCCATAGAACACAAGGACTTTGACCGCGCCTACGGCATCTATCAGGGCGACCCCGACTGGAAACAGCACCCGCAGAAATACGGGCAATACACCATTTCGCAGTTCACTCTGGACTGGGGGCCCTCGGGCGAGTACGGACCCATCACTTCACACCATATTGACTGCGCCACGGAACCGCCTAAACACGGCTTTCAATCTTCCAGCGGCGTGATCGTGGTGGTGACCATCAACAAGCGGGCAGAATCAAGTTCGCTGTGGGTCGAGAAGAAGTCAAAGGCGATCACGGCTCCATCCCCGTTTACGGCCCTCTGCCACGCCCCAGGCTAGATCATTCATCCATGCGCGCCTGAGAAAATGCGGGGTACACCTGAGAAATCGGGGTGCCCACGCCCAGTTCTTCAAAAAAAAAAATCGCGTCCCGCTGGCTCGCGCGAGTGGCCGGCAACGGGACGCATTTTTTGTCATTTTCCTATTGCCCGAATACTGTTACACAGACCGCCCGGGCAGCTTGGCGGGACTTGACCTACTTCTTGTCAGCTTTGGCAGCGGTGCTCTTAGCGGCTTTCTTGGCTTTCTTTGCCTTTTTGGCTTTCGCCGGCTTCTTGGCCGTATCAGTCGCGGCAGCTTTCTTGCTATCGTCGGCTTTCTTGGCGCCCTGGGCGAAACCCAGCGTACCCAGCAACATGCACAGCGCCATCAGCTTAACAGTAATCTTCATCTCCCAATTCTCCTTTGTCTCTTGTTGTCTCTTAGTGTCATGGGCCGGGGAGGCCCAAGTTCAATGCCGGGGCATTATAAAGAGTCGGTGGAAAAAACTGTACTAAATAAGAATGCGGATGGGTGACTGGGGTAAGGGCTGAATCCTTGCTTCGATGGGATCTTTTCCCCCCTTTGACGGGCGGCCTTTGCCCCAAGTTTAGTGCAATACAGCGCTCACCTCTGCTTGCGACAGAGTCCCGCGGTTAGTCCTTTGCCGCTGCCGCAAAGATGTTTGTGAGCTTTTGCAGGGACGCCTCATCTTCCACGTTTACCGCATTTTGGGAGCGGTCAATCTGGCGCATCAGGCCGGTCAGCACCTTGCCGGGTCCGGCTTCAACAAATGTTGTCGCGCCCAGTTCGATTAGTTTTCGCACGCAAGCTTCCCACTGCACCGCGCCAGTAACCTGCCGAACCAACGCATCACGGGAATCCTCTGCGGTGGTCTTTGGTTGCGCGTCAACATTGCTGACGACCGGCACCTCGGGAGCGTTAAATTCCAGCAGGCGCAGGTCTTCACGCAGGCGGTCCTGGGCCGGCTGCATAAGCGCGCAGTGGAAAGGGGCGCTCACCGGCAACATGACAGCTCGTTTTGCGCCGCGCTCTTTGGCCAGGTCGGCCGCGCGCTGCACGGCTGCGGCATCACCGGAAATAACGATCTGATCGGGCGAATTAATGTTGGCGGGGGAAACCACTTCG